>NZ_JAAAPJ010000062.1 GCF_009909145.1 Corallococcus silvisoli | reverse complement strand
GCTTCCCGACGTGTAGATGAGGTACGCCACGTTCTCCGCGCGCACCTGCGTCACTGGCGCTTCCTGCGACTCCGTGGGCAGGACTTCGTCCGTGTCCAGGCATACCGCCTGCGCGCTGAAGGCTGGCAACGACTCCAGCAGGTGCGAGTGCGCCACCAGCGCCGGGCCCTGCGCGTCCTCCAGCAGCCACCCCAACCGCTCCTTCGGGTAGCTCGAATCCAGCGGCACGTACGCCCCGCCCGCCTTCAAAATCCCCAGCGTCCCCACCACCACGTCCGCCGTGCGCTCCACGCACAGCCCCACCCTCACCTCCGGGCCCACTCCCAGCTTCCTCAGCCGGTTCGCCAGTTGGTTCGCCCTCGCCTCCACCTCCCGGTACGTCAGCCGCTGCTTCCCACTCACCACCGCCACCGCATCCGGCGTCCGCTTCGCTTGCGCCTCGAAGAGCTGTGGAATCGTCGCGTCTCTCGCGTACTCCTCCTGCGTCTGGTTCCACTCCACCAGCACCTGATGACGCTCCGCCTCCGTCAGCAGCGGCAGCCGGCCCACTGCCTCCTCCGGCTTCGCCACCACCCCTTCCAGCAGCACTCGCAGGTGCTCCACCATCCGGCCCACCGTCGCCGCATCGAACAAGTCGGTGCTGTACTCCACCGCCCCGCTCAACCCCTGCGCCGTCTCCGTGAAGAACACGCTCACGTCGAACTTCGACGTCCGGCCCTCGAAGTTCACCGGAGAGAGCGTCAATCCCGGCAACGCCGTCTCACCGAGGGGCACGTTCTGCAGCGACAGCAATGTCTGGAACAGCGGCGTGTGGCTGAGGCTTCGCTCCGGCTGCAACGCCTCCACCAGCTTCTCGAACGGCACTTCCTGGTGCTCGTACGCATCCAGCACCGTCTCGCGCACCTGCGCGAGCAGCGCCTGGAAGGACTTCTCGCCCTCCACCTGCGCGCGCATCACCAGCGTGTTGACGAAGAAGCCGATGAGCCCTTCCACCTCCGCTCTCGTGCGGCCCGCGATGGGCGAACCCACGCTGATGTCGCCCTGCCCCGAGTAGCGCGACAGCAAC
>NZ_JAAAPJ010000061.1 GCF_009909145.1 Corallococcus silvisoli | reverse complement strand
TCATGTCCAAGGAAAAGTTCGATCGCAGCCTGCCCCACGTGAACATCGGAACGATTGGGCACGTGGACCACGGCAAGACGTCGCTGACGGCGGCCATCACGAAGGTGCTGGCGAAGACGGGCGGCGCCACGTTCCTGGCGTACGACCAGATCGACAAGGCGCCGGAAGAGCGCGAGCGCGGCATCACCATCTCCACGGCGCACGTGGAGTACAAGACGAAGAACCGGCACTACGCGCACGTGGACTGTCCGGGACACGCCGACTACGTGAAGAACATGATCACGGGCGCGGCGCAGATGGACGGCGCCATCCTGGTGGTGTCGGCGGCGGACGGCCCGATGCCGCAGACGCGCGAGCACATCCTGCTGGCGCGCCAGGTCGGCGTGCCGTACATCGTGGTCTTCCTGAACAAGGTGGACCTGCTGGACGACCCCGAGCTGCGCGAGCTCGTGGAGATGGAGGTGCGTGACCTCCTGAAGAAGTACGAGTTCCCCGGGGACACCATCCCCATCGTCCCCGGCTCCGCGGTGAAGGCGCTGGAGGGCGACACGTCGGACATCGGCGAGCCGGCCATCCTGAAGCTGATGGAGGCGGTGGACAGCTACATCCCGACGCCGCAGCGCGCGACGGACAAGCCCTTCCTGATGCCGGTGGAAGACGTGTTCTCCATCGCCGGCCGTGGCACCGTGGCGACGGGTCGCGTGGAGCGCGGAATCATCAAGGTGGGCGAGGAAGTGGAAGTCGTCGGTCTGCGCGCGACGCAGAAGACGGTGGTGACGGGCGTGGAGATGTTCCGCAAGCTGCTGGACGAGGGCCGCGCGGGCGATAACATCGGCGCGCTGGTTCGTGGCCTCAAGCGCGAGGACATGGAGCGCGGGCAGGTGCTGGCGAAGCCGGGCAGCATCACGCCGCACACGAAGTTCAAGGCGCAGATTTACGTGCTGTCGAAGGAAGAGGGCGGTCGCCACACGCCGTTCTTCAAGGGCTACCGGCCCCAGTTCTACTTCCGCACGACGGACGTGACGGGCACGGTGAAGCTGCCGGACAACGTCGAAATGGTCATGCCGGGCGACAACATCGCCATCGAGGTGGAGCTGATCACCCCGGTCGCGATGGAGAAGGAGCTCCGGTTCGC
>NZ_JAAAPJ010000060.1 GCF_009909145.1 Corallococcus silvisoli | reverse complement strand
ACGGAGTCGCAGGAAGCGCCAGTGACGCAGGTGCGCGCGGAGAACGTGGCGTACCTCATCTACACGTCGGGAAGCACTGGGAGGCCGAAGGGAGTGGCGGTGACGCACGGGAACGCGGTGGCGTTCCTGGGTTGGGCGGAGAAGACATTCAAGGAAGAGGAGATGAAGGGAGTGCTCGCGGCGACGAGCCTGAACTTCGACCTCTCCGTCTTCGAGCTGTTCGGGCCGCTGGTGAGGGGAGGGAGCGTGGTGGTGGTGAAGAACGCGCTGCAGCTGGCGGAAGAGAAGCCAGAGGCGGAGGTGACGCTCGTCAACACGGTGCCGTCGGCGATGGCGCAGCTGGTGAGGCTGGGAGCGGTGCCGGAGACGGTGCGAGTGGTGAACCTGGCGGGAGAAGCGCTGCCGGAGACGTTGGCGAAGGCGGTGTACGGCGTCGAGACGGTGGGCAAGCTGTACAACCTGTACGGCCCGTCGGAGGACACGACGTATTCGACGTGGTCGCTGGTGGGGCGAGGAGAGGTACCGAACATCGGACGGCCGCTGACGAATACGCGTGCGTACGTGTTGGACAGGTACCTGGAGCCGGTGCCGGTGGGAGTGGCGGGAGAGTTGTACCTGGCGGGAGAGGGGCAGGCGCGAGGGTACCTGGGGAGGCCGGAGCTGACGGCGGAGAAGTTCCTCCCGGAGGTGCACGGGCCGGAGGGGAGCCGGATGTACCGGACGGGGGACAGGGTGAGGTACCGGGGGGACGGAGTGCTGGAGTACCTGGGGCGAGTGGACTTCCAGGTGAAGGTGAGGGGCTTCCGAATCGAGCTGGGGGAGGTGGAGACGGCGCTGCGCCGCGTGGAGAAGGTGAAGGATGCGGTGGTGGTGGCGAAGGGGGAGGGAGGGGAGAAGAGGCTGGTGGCGTATGTGACGGGGAAGGAGGGAGAGAGGCTGGAGGGGGAGGAGCTGAAGGCGCGGTTGAGGCAGGGGCTGCCGGAGTACATGGTGCCGGGCGTGGTGATGGTGCTGGACGCGTTGCCGTTGAACGCGAATGGGAAGGTGGACCGCAAGGCGTTGCCGGAGCCGGAAGCACCGACGGCGGGGAGCGAGTACGAGGCGCCGAGGACGCAGACGGAAGAGAAGCTGGCGAGCATCTGGGCGGAGGTGTTGCGAGT
>NZ_JAAAPJ010000059.1 GCF_009909145.1 Corallococcus silvisoli | reverse complement strand
GAAGGCCGCCGCGGGCTGGTGGTGGAAGCCCTGGTAGCCGTCGAAGAGCGCGGGCGAATACAGGCCGCTGCCCGCGGTGAGCTCGGTCACGCTCGCGTCCTCGCGCGTGGACTCCAGGCTGCCGGTGCCGCCGCCGTTCACGAAGCGCACCGGGAACCCCGCGCCCTTCAGCGCGGCCACCACCGCCTGCCTCCGCGCGTGCACGCGGCCCACCGAGCCCCGCTTGAGCGCGCGGATGGCCAGGTTCTTCGCCCCCGCGTGCGGCGCCGCGTCCGGCACTCCCGCGAGCTGCGCCTCGTAGCCCATGACGCCCGCGAGGAACACGGCGTCCCCTTCCGACGCGATGTGCTTCGCCACCGCCAGCGCGTCCTCTGGCGCGCGGAGCGGCGAGCGGTGCACCCCGAAGCGCAGCCCCGGCAGGTCCACCGACAGGTCCACATCCAGGCACAGCGGGACACGCGTCCCCTGCCGCCGCGCGGCCCTGACGGCGAGCGCCACGTGCTCCACCGAGTCCACCATCAACGTCACGGGCGCTGGCGGACGGCACAGCTCCGCCAGGGCCTCCGCGTCCACCACGGGGTAGCCCATGAGCAGGTCGGTAAAGCCGCGCTCGCGCAGGCGCACGGCCTCTTCGGCGCTGAAGCACATGAGCCCCCGGAAGCCGGGATACCCTTCGAGCACCCGCCGCAGCAGCGCCGCGCACCGCACCGACTTGGTGGCCAGCCGCACCGGCAGCCCCCCCGCGCGCCGCACCAGCGCCGCCGCGTTCTCGCCCAGCAGCTCCAGGTCCACGAAGGCCAACGGCAGCCGCCGCCCCTCCAGGGCACGGGCGTAGAAGGCGTAATCACGCGGCATGTCAGGGCCTCCGGGCGTTGACTCGACGGGAGGCCGCATCATCGCCGCGCCCCGTCATCGCGAGCGAGCGGAGGCACCGGCGCGTGCGCTGGAGGACAGGGCGGGAGGTCAGGGGCGCGAAAGGGGCAGCGCGCCGGACATCCCAGGGGGGACGCCCGGCGCGCGCACACACGGATTCTTCGACTCCTGGGTCGGCCCACCCCCCCGGAAGGGCACGGACAGTCATGGTGCCGTCCACCGAAAGCCATTTCTATTGAGGAAATCACGCGAGTCTTAAACGACTCGGTGCTCAAGAAATCACGCTGCATCTGGGCAGACGGTAGAAGCGCTGATTCCTCTTCTGACCTTACAAGTCTTCCAATTGTCTCCAGCGGATATAGTAAGTAAATCGTGATTGATTTGATTTCCGAGGACCAACGCCTGTTGCGCGAGCTGGAGGGCCTGCTGGAGGGGATGGAGCCAGGCTCCGAGGCCCTGCCCGCGGCCCTGGTCGCGCTCCGGCATGCGCTGCGCGCGGAGCGGACAGCCGCCTACGGCGTGGATGTGGGTTC
>NZ_JAAAPJ010000058.1 GCF_009909145.1 Corallococcus silvisoli | reverse complement strand
GGGCTGCGGCTCAGGTCGCGAGTGGGCTGAACGGCTTCGACGAGCTTCTCGAAGGGCAGGTGCTGGTGCTCGTAGGCGGCGAACGTGGTGCCGCGCACCTGAGCCAACAGCTCACGGAACGTCGCGCGTGGATCCAGGTGGGAGCGAAGGACGAGGGTGTTGACGAAGAAGCCGATGAGGCCCTCGGTCTCCGCCTGGGTGCGACCGGCGATGGGAGAGCCCACGCTGATGTCGTCCTGTGCGGAGTAACGCGACAGGAGGACCTGGAAGGCGGCGAGCAGCGCCATGAAGGGCGTGGCGCCTTCACGTTGAGCCAGTGCCTTGAGCGCATCGGAGACCCTGGCGGAGACGCGCACGTCCACCTTGGCGCCGCGGTGCGATTGCACGGGAGGGCGACGGTGGTCGGTGGGCAGCTCCAGCGCGGCGGGTGCTCCGGACAACTGCTGCTTCCAGTACTCAATCTGCGCGTCCAGGGTTTCACCCTGGAGCCACTGGCGCTGCCACGTCGCGAAGTCGGCGTACTGCACGGGGAGGGGCGCGAGGCCCGGCTCCTGGCCCTCATGGAACGCCGCGTACAGCGCGATGAGTTCGCGGACGAGGACGCCCATGGACCAGCCGTCGGAGACGATGTGGTGCATCGTCACGAGCAGCAGGTGCTCCTCTCCGCCCAGACGCACCAGGGTGGTGCGCAGCAGCGGGCCCGTGGCGAGTTGGAAGGGCCGTCGTGCTTCCGCGGCGGCCAACCGCTGGGCTTCGTCCCTCCGATCCGCATCCGGAACGGTGGTGAGGTCCACGACCGTCAGCGTCCATCCGTTGGGCGCGTGGACGCGTTGCACGGGCTGGCCCCGATGCTCGTTGAATGTGGTGCGCAGGGCTTCGTGACGCGCGACCAGCGCTTCGAAGGCATGGCGCAGGGCCTCCACGTCCAGGTGTCCGGAGAGCTGGAGCGCGGTGGGGATGTTGTAGGACGCGTCCTCCGGCTGGAGTTGATCCAACAGCCACAGGCGCTGCTGAGCGAAGGAGAGCGGTAGCGAGCCTTCGTGAGAGACAGGGGTGAGCTTGGGGGCGCGGTGGCCGGTGCTCCCGGACAGTCGCTTCGCCAGGGCCTCCACCGTTGACGACTCGAAGAGCGCGCGGAGGGGGAGTTCCACGTTGAACTCGGCGCGCACGCGAGACACCACTTGGGTGGCGAGGAGGGAGTGTCCGCCGAGATCGAAGAAGGAGTCCCGCACCCCGACACGGGCAACCTTCAGCACTTCGGCCCAGATGGAAGCGAGAGAGGCCTCTGCTTCGGTGCGAGGAGCCACGTAGGAGTGAGTGGCCTGGGGTGCTTCTGGTTCGGGGAGGGCCTTGCGGTCGACCTTGCCGTTGGAGTTGAGGGGCAGGGCGTCGAGCACGAGGAAGGCGGAGGGCACCATGTACTCGGG
>NZ_JAAAPJ010000057.1 GCF_009909145.1 Corallococcus silvisoli | reverse complement strand
GCGCGATTCGAGGAGCAGGCGAGGAGGAGGGCCGGAGAGGTGGCGCTGAAGAGCGCGGAGGAAGGCGGGACGCTGAGCTACGGGGAGTTGGAAGCGAAGGCGAACCAGCTGGCGCGCCACTTGAGGGGCCTGGGGGTGAAACGAGGCACGCGAGTGGGCGTGTACGTGGAGCGCTCGGTGGAGATGGTGGTGGGGCTGCTGGCCATCCTGAAGGCGGGAGGCGCGTACGTGCCGGTGGACCGCAAGTACCCAGCGGAGCGAGTGGCGCTGATGCTGGAGGAGGCGGGAGTGGAGGTGACGCTGACGCAGTCCGCGCTGGTGGAGAAGCTGCCAGCGAGCGCGGGGAAGGCGTTGGCGTTGGACACGGCGTGGAAGGAAGTAGCGACGCAGCCCGAGAGCGGGTTGAGCAGCGAGGTGGGAGGAGAGGACCTGGCGTACGTGATGTTCACGTCAGGGAGCACGGGGAGGCCGAAGGGGGTGTGCATTCCGCACCGAGGCATCACGCGGTTGGTGGAGGGGAAGGAGTACGTGCGCTTCGGGCCGGAGGAGGTGTGGCTGCAGTTGGCGCCGGTGGCGTTCGACGCGTCGACGTTGGAGGTGTGGGGAGCGCTGCTGCACGGGGCGAAGCTGGTGGTGGCGCCTGCGCAGGCCCAGACGCTGGAGGAGTTGGGGGGGCTGCTGAGGAGAGAGGGAATCAGCGCGCTGTGGCTGACGGCCGCGCTGTACGAGCAGATGGCGTTGCACCAGGGGGAGGCGCTGGCGGGGGTGAGGCAGGTGCTGGCGGGAGGAGACGTGCTGCCAGCGCAGCGGGTGAGGGAGCACCTGAAGCGGCTGCCGGAAGGCGCGGTGCTGGTGAACGGGTACGGCCCGACGGAGAACACCACCTTCTCCACCACTCACACGCTGACGAAGGAGAGCGTGGTGGGGAAGTCAGTGCCCATCGGCAAGCCGCTCGGGAACTCGACGGCGTACGTGGTGGACGCGAGCGGGGAGGTGGCGGGAGTGGGAGTGCCAGGGGAGCTGTACGTGGGAGGGGAAGGGCTGGCGTGGGGCTACCTGCGAGCGGAGCTGACGGCGGAGCGCTTCGTGCCGGACGGCTTCGGCCAGGAGCCAGGGGCGCGGCTGTACCGGACGGGGGACAAGGCGAGGTGGAAGGAGGACGGGACGCTGGAGTTCCTGGGCCGAGTGGACTTCCAGGTGAAGGTGAGAGGGTTCCGCATCGAGCTGGGAGAAGTGGAAGCCGCGCTGCTGCGCCAGGAGGAAGTGGGGGAGGCGGCGGTGGTGGTGCGGGAGGTGGGAGGAGACAAGCGGCTGGTGGCGTACCTCGTGGCGAAGCCGGGGAGGAGGCTGGACACGAGGGAGGTGGAGTCGGCGCTGCGCAAGGAGCTGCCGGAGTACATGGTGCCGTCGGCCATCTGCGTCCTGGACGCACTGCCGCTCAGCGCGAACGGCAAG
>NZ_JAAAPJ010000056.1 GCF_009909145.1 Corallococcus silvisoli | reverse complement strand
CGCACCTGGGCTTCGACCCAGGCGTGGATGCTGGCCTCGTACTGTGTCCTCAGCGCGGGAGGATTCCAGTCGAGGAGGAGCTGCTGGCGCTCAGGGGAGGTGAGCAGAGGCAGGTCCATGAGGCGGGAGTCGGGCTTCGAGGCGATGGCCTCGAGCAGCACGCCGAAATGGCCAGCCATGCGCTGGATGGTCGACGCCTCGAAGAGGTCCGTCGCGTACTCCAGTGTACCGAGCCATTCTCCACGGTTCTCCCGCAGGCCCAGGGACAAGTCGAACTTGGCGAAGTGGGCTTCCAGGGGGAGTGCCTGGAAGGACAGGCCCGGCAGACGCAGCGCCTCGGTGGGCGTGTTCTGCAAGACGAACATGGCCTGGAAGAGAGGGCTGCGGCTCAGGTCACGAGTGGGTTGCACGGCTTCGACGAGCTTCTCGAAGGGCAGGTGCTGGTGCTCGTAGGCGGCGAGCGTGGTGCCGCGCACCTGTGCGAGCAGTTCGCGGAACGTCGCCTTCGGCTCGACCTGCGCACGCAGGACGAGGGTGTTGATGAAGAAGCCGATGAGGCCTTCGGTCTCCGCCTGGGTGCGTCCCGCGATGGGAGAGCCCACGCTGACGTCGTCCTGAGCGGAGTAACGCGACAGGAGGACCTGGAAGGCGGCGAGCAACGCCATGAAGGGCGTGGCGCCCTCATGCTGGGCCAGGGCCTTGAGTGTTTCCACGAGCTGCGCGGGGATTCGCACCTCCACAGTGGCGCCACGATGCGATTGCACGGGCGGACGCGGGTGGTCGGTGGGTAGCTCCAGCGCGGCGGGCGCACCGGACAACTGCCGCTTCCAGTAATCGATCTGCGCGTCCAGGGTTTCGCCCTGGAGCCACTGGCGCTGCCTCGTCGCGAAGTCGGCGTACTGCACGGGGAGGGGCGCGAGCGCCGGAGTCGTGCCCGTGGTGAAGGCTTCGTAGAAGGCCGCCACCTCCCGGACGAGGACACCCATGGACCAACCGTCGGAGACGATGTGGTGCATCGTCACCAACAGCAGGTGGTCCGCTTCATCCAGGCGCACCAGCGTGCTGCGCAGCAGTGGGCCTCTATCGAGATGGAATGGGCGACGCATCTCCTCGTCGGCCAGTCGGCGCGCTGCTTCCTGCCTCTGTTCGGCGGGCAGGGCGGAGAGGTCCACGAGCGGCAGCGTCCAGTCCCGCGGGGCGTGGATGCGCTGCGAGGGCTGACCCTGATGCTCCTCGAAGGTGGTGCGCAGGGATTCGTGACGCGCGACCAGCGCCTCGAAAGTGCGGCGCAGCGCCTCCACGTCCACGTGGCCGGAGAGCTGGAGCGCGGTGGGGAGGTTGTAGGACGCATCCTCCGGCTGGAGCTGATCCAAGAGCCACAGACGCTGCTGGGCGAAGGAAAGCGGCAGCAGGCCCTCATGCGAAGTCCGAGTGAGGGGCGGCGGCACGCGCAAGGCTGGCGTGAGGGC
>NZ_JAAAPJ010000055.1 GCF_009909145.1 Corallococcus silvisoli | reverse complement strand
CTCATCGCGGAGCAGTGGGCGGAGCTGCTGAAGGTGGAGCGCGTCGGGCTGCACGACAACTTCTTCGACCTGGGCGGTCACTCCCTCATCGCAACCCAGGTCGTCTCACGGCTTCGCGAGATGTTCAGCGTCGAGGTCGCGCTTCAACAGGTCTTCGATGCTCCGACAGTGGCGATGCTCGCCGCGAAGGTGGAGCACATCCGGGGGCAGGCAGAAGGTTCGCGCGCGATGCCGCCGGTGCTGCCCGTGAGCCGGGAAGGAGAGCTCCCGCTGTCGTTCGCGCAGCAGCGCTTGTGGTTCCTGGATCGGCTGGAGCCGGGCAGTCCGCTCTACAACGTCCCCGCGGCGGTCCGCCTGTCAGGTGTGCTCGACGTAGGCGTACTGGAGCGGTGCTTCGAGGCGATCCTCCGGCGGCACGAAGTGTTGCGCACCACGTTCCCCGTGGCGCGGCAGACGCCGGTGCAGGAGATCCACGCGGAGGGTCGGCTGCCGTTGGAGGTGCGCGAGCTGAGCGCGCATGGCGAGGCGGAGCGTCAGGCGGAGGTGCTGCGTCTGGCGGAGGAGGAGGCCCGGAAGCCGTTCGACCTGTCGCGAGGGCCGCTCCTCCGCGCGGTGTTGCTGAAGGTCGATGAGACGGAGCACGTGTTGCTGCTGACGATGCACCACATCGTCTCCGACGCCTGGTCCACGGGCATCCTCCTGAAGGAGTTGGGAGCGCTCTACCCGGGATTCCTCGCGGGCGAACAGCCCTCGCTGCCAGAGCTGGCCGTGCAGTACGCGGACTATGCCGCGTGGCAACGGAGCTGGTTGGACGAGGAGCGGCTGGCCTCCGAGCTGGGCTGGTGGAAGACGCGGCTCGCGGGAGCGCCAACGCTGCTGGAGCTTCCGGTGGATCACCCGCGTCCGGCGGTGCAGAGCCACCGGGGAACACACCGGGTGCAGCGCCTGCCGCTGGAGCTCCAGGAAGGCGTCAGGCGGCTTGCGCGCCGTGAGGGCGTCACGTCCTTCATGGTGTTGCTGGCGGCCTTCAATGCGTTGTTGTCACGCGTGTCAGGCCGCGAGGACGTCGTGGTGGGCACGGACGTCGCGGGTCGCGATCACCGCGAGGTGGAGGGCCTGATCGGCTTCTTCATCAACCAGCTCGTGCTGCGGACCACGGTGGAGCCGGGACGGAGCCTCCGGGAACTGCTCGGGAAGGTGCGTGAGACGACGCTCTCCGCGTACGCGCATCAGCACGTGCCCTTCGAGAAGCTGGTGGAGGCGATCAACCCCGAGCGCAGCCTGGGGCACGCGCCGCTCTTCCAGGTGAAGCTCCTGCTCCAGAACGCACCTGTGCCGGAGCTGCGGTTGCCGGGACTGAGCCTGCGAGGCGTCGACTTCGAGACCGGCACCGCGAAGCTGGACCTCATCGTCTCCTTCACGGAAGGGGCGGAGGGGCTGACGGGGCTGTGGGAGTACAGCACGGACCTGTTCGACGAGCGGACAGTGCAGCGGTGGATGGAGGGTTTCGAGCGGGTGGTGAAGGCGC
>NZ_JAAAPJ010000054.1 GCF_009909145.1 Corallococcus silvisoli | reverse complement strand
GAAGGGAGTGGCGCCTTCCCGCTGAGCGAGGCCGCGAAGGGAGTCGGAGAGGGAGGAGGGGAAGTGGACGGGGAGGGAGGCGCCGCGACGAGACTGGACGGGAGGGCGAGGCCTGTCGGTGGGCAACTCGAGGGCGGCGGGAGCGCCGGAGAGCTGCTGCTTCCAGTAGCGAAGCTGGGAGTCGAGCGTCTCGCCCTGGAGCCACTGGCGCTGCCAGGTGGCGAAGTCGGCGTACTGGACGGGGAGAGGAGCGAGGGAAGGCTCGCGGCCTGAGGAGAAGGCTTCGTAGAGGGCGGCCAGCTCGCGGATGAGGACGCCCATGGACCAACCGTCGGAGACGATGTGGTGCATGGTGACGAGGAGGACGTGAGTCGCGTCGGCGAGGCGAAGCAGGGAGGTGCGAAGCAGAGGCCCGTGGACGAGGTGGAAGGGCTGGCGTGCTTCGAGGGTGGCGAGGCGAAGCGTCTCGGCCTCGCGAGCGGCGCCGTCGAGTCCGGAGATGTCGAGGACGGGGAGAGTCCAGGAGGAGGGGGAGTGGATGCGCTGGAAGGGCTGGCCCTCGTGCTCGAAGAAGGTGGTGCGGAGGGCTTCGTGTCGGGCCACGAGGGCCTCGAAGGAGAGGCGAAGGGCGTCGACGTCGAGGCGGCCGAGGAGGCGCAGTGCGACGGGGAGGTTGTAGGAGGCGTCGTCGGGGGCCAGCTGGTCGAGGAACCAGAGGCGCTGCTGGGCGAAGGAGAGAGGCTGGGGGCCTTCGGCACGGGAGGCAGTGAGGGGAGGAAGGCGGGTGGCGGAAGAGGCGCGTTGCAGCCTCTGGGCGAGGGAGGCGACGGTGGGGGCCTCGAAGAGGGCGCGCAGGGGCAACTCGACGTCGAGAGCGGCGCGGACGCGGGCCACGAGTTGGGTGGCGAGGAGGGAGTGGCCGCCCAACTCGAAGAAGTTGTCGGTGCGGCCGACGGAGGGGACGCGAAGCACCTCGCTCCAGAGTGAGGCGAGAGTCTCTTCGAGGGGGGAGGCGGGGGCTTCGTAGACATTGCCCGCGCGAAGCTGGGAGGCCTCGGGAGGAGGCAGTGCCTTCCTGTCCACCTTGCCGTTGGAGGTAAGGGGGAGTGCCGCCAGGAGGACGAAGGCTGCGGGCACCATGTACTCGGGCAGTCGCTCCTTGAGGAACGAGCGCAGCACGGAGGGGTCCAAGACGTGGCCGGAGGTGGGCACGAGGTAGGCGACGAGGCGCTTGTCGCCCGGCGAGTCCTCCCGAGCGAGGACGACGGCCTCGTGCACCTGGGGATGGTTGAGGAGTGCGGACTCGACTTCACCCAACTCGATGCGGAAGCCGCGCACCTTCACCTGGGCGTCGATGCGGCCGACGAAGTCGAGTTGGCCGTCGTCGCGCCAGCGGACGACGTCACCGGTGCGGTAGAGGCGGGAGCCGGACTCACCGGAGAAGGCGTCGGGGATGAAGCGCTCGGCGGTGAGGGAGGGGCGTCCGGCGTAGCCACGAGCGACGCCGACGCCGCCGACGTGCAACTCACCGCGGACGCCGACGGGGACGGGCTGGCCGTGGGCGTCCAGCAC
>NZ_JAAAPJ010000053.1 GCF_009909145.1 Corallococcus silvisoli | reverse complement strand
GGAGTACAGCACGGACCTGTTCGACGAGCGGACAGTGCAGCGGTGGATGGAGGGTTTCGAGCGGGTGGTGAAGGCGCTGGTGGAGAAGCCAGAGCAGCGGGTGGGAGAGCTGGAGTGGATGGGCCCGGAGGAGAGGCGGCGGGTGGTGGAGGAGTGGAACCGGACGGGGAGGGAGTACGGGGGGAAGGAGGAGTGCGGGCACGAAGTCTTCGAGGCGAGCGCGGAGGCGAGGCCGCAGGCGGAGGCGGTGCGCACGGAGACGGAGGGGGTGAGCTACGGGGAGGTGGAGGAGAGGGCGAACCAGCTGGCGCACCACCTGAGAGGGCTGGGAGTGGGGCCGGAGGTGAGGGTGGGGTTGATGGTGGAGCGCTCGGTGGAGTGGGTGGTGGGGATGATGGGGGTGCTGAAGGCGGGAGGAGCGTTCGTCCCGGTGGACGTGACGCAGCCCGCGTTGCGAGTGGGGGCGCTGCTGGAAGAGGCGGGCGTGGCGGTGGTGCTGACGCGCGAGGCGTTGGCGGATGAGCTGCCCACGGGGAACGCGGTGCTGGTGCTGCTGGACGCGGACGCGAGGCAGATAGCGAAGCAGCCGAAGACGCGGGTGGGGAAGCGGGTGGCGCCGGAGAGCCTGGCGTACGTGCTCTTCACGTCAGGGAGTACAGGCAAGCCGAAGGGCGTGATGGTGCGCCACGGGGGCCTGGCGAACATGGCGCGCGCGGTGGCGGAGGCGCACGGAGTGAAGGCGGAGGACGGGGTGCTGCAGTACGCGTCGCCGGGCTTCGACGCGTCGGTGGCGGAAGTCTTCTCGACGCTGGCGGCGGGAGCGCGGCTGTGCGTGGCGCGAAGAGAGGCGCTGCTGCCAGGAGGAGGGCTGGAGGGGACGGTGAAGAGGATGGGAGCGACGGTGGTGACGCTGACGCCGTCGGTGTTGGGGCAGGTGGAGGAGGGGGGGCTGGAGGGAGTGAGGACGCTGATTTCAGCGGGAGAGGCGTGCCCGCCGGGGTTGGTGAGCAAGTGGAAGCAGGGCGGGCGGAGGATGTTGAACGGGTACGGCCCGACGGAAGTGACGGTGTGCGCGAGCGTGGCGGGGGAGGTGAAGGCGGAGCGAGTGACGGTGGGCAAGCCGCTGGGGAACGTGCGGCTGTACGTGTTGGACGGGGGGCAGAGGGCGGTGGGGGTGGGGGTGGTGGGGGAGTTGTACGTGGGAGGAGCGGGGCTTGCGCGAGGGTACCTGGGGCAGGCGGGGCTGACGGCGGAGCGCTTCGTGCCGGACGGGCTGAGTGGGGAGGCAGGAGGGAGGCTGTACCGGACGGGGGACATGGCGAGGTGGGGAGAGGACGGGGAGGTGGAGTACGTGGGCCGGCGCGACGGGCAGGTGAAGGTGCGCGGCATGAGGTTGGAGGTGGGGGAAGTGGAGGGGGTGCTGGGGACGCACCCGGGAGTGAAGCAGGCGGCGGTGGTGGGGAGGGTGGAGGGTGGGGGGACGAAGCTGTGGGCGTACGTGGTGGGAGAGGCGGAGGCGGGGCCGCTGAGGGAGTGGATGAGGGAGCGGGTGCCGGAGCACATGGTGCCGGTGGCGTACGGGAAGCTGGAGGCGCTGCCGCTGACGCCGAGCGGGAAGGTGGACCGGGCGAAGCTGCCCGCGCTGAGCGCCGATGCCACGCCGCGCACG
>NZ_JAAAPJ010000052.1 GCF_009909145.1 Corallococcus silvisoli | reverse complement strand
CAGCGAGTGCCCACCCAGCTCGAAGAAGGAGTCCTCCGCTCCCACCCGCTCCATCCGCAGCAACTGCGCGAAGAGCGTCGCTACCTTCTCCTCCGTCGCCGTGCGCGGTGCCACGTACTCGCCCTGCCCGCTCGGGCCTTCCGGCGCGGGGAGAGCCCGGCGGTCCACCTTCCCATTCGGCGTCAGCGGCAGCCCGCCCAGCACCACGAAGGCCGACGGCACCATGTACTCCGGCAGCCGCTGCTTCAGCCCCTTGCGCAGCTCCGCCACCTCCAGCCCCGTCCCCGCCACGTACGCCACCAGACGCTTGTCGCCCGGCGCGTCCTCCCGCACCACCACCACCGACTCGCGCACCCCCACCTGCGACGCCAGCGCCGACTCCACCTCGCCCAGCTCGATGCGGAAGCCTCGCACCTTCACCTGGAAGTCGATTCGCCCCAGGTACTCCAACTCTCCCGTCGCCAACCACCGCACCCTGTCTCCCGTGCGGTACATCCTCTCGCCCGGCCGCCCCGCGTACGGATTCGGCACGAAGCGCTCCGCCGTCAGCGCCGGCTTCTCCAGGTACCCTCGCGCGAGCCCCGCTCCCGCCAGGTACAACTCTCCCGGCACTCCCCGCGGCACTGGACGCAGCCACGCGTCCAGCACGTACGCCCGCGAGCCCGTCAGCGGACGCCCAATCGTCGGCTCCCTCCCCGCCTCCTTCTCCACTCGCGTGTACGTCGAATACGTCGTGTCTTCCGTCGGCCCGTAGAGGTTGTAGACGCCCTCCACGCCCTTCAGCCCGTAGAGGGACTGCGCCAGTCGATTCAGCAGCGGCTCGCCCGCGAGATTCACCGTGCGCACCGACTCCGGCACGCCCTGGCTCCTCACCAGCTCCGCCATCGCCGACGGCACCGTATTCACCAACGTCACCCGGCCCGCGTCCTTCAACGTCGGCAGCGCCAGCGCGTTCTCCGCCACCACCACCGCGCCACCGCTGCTCAACGGCGCGAAGACTTCAAACACCGACAAGTCGAAGTTCAACGACGTCGCCGCCAACACTCCCGCCAACTGCTGCGCCGTGAAGGTGGACGTCGCCCAGTGCAGGAATGCCACCGCGCTTCGCTGCTCGATGGCCACGCCCTTCGGCCGCCCCGTCGAGCCCGACGTGTACAGCACGTACGCCAGATTCCCCTCTCCCGTCCGCGCCGCGACACGCGTGGTGGGCTGCTGCGCCACCAGTGCCCAATCGCTATCCAGGCACACCGTGCGCGCCGTGTGCTCGGGCAGCACGCCCACCAGCTTCTGCTGCGTCAGCAGCACCGGCGCCTTCGCGTCCTCCAGCATCCAGCCCAGCCGCTCCCGCGGGTACGCTGGATCCAGCGGCACGTACGCGCCGCCCGCCTTCAACACGCCCAGCAGCGCCACCACCATCCGCGCCGAGCGCTCCAGGCTCACTCCCACCAGCGTGTCCGGACCCACGCCCAACCCGCGCAGGTGGTGCGCCAGCTGGTTCGCCTTCGCCTCCAGCTCCGCGTACGTCAGCACCTGCCCGTCGAAGTGGACCGCCGCCGCTTCCGGCGTGCGCGCCACCTGCGCTTCGAAGAGGCCCTGCATCGTCCCGCTCACCGGGCCCGCGAGGTCCGTCCCCGACAACTCCTTCAGCAGCGACTGCTTCTCCTGCTCTCCCATCAGCGCCAGCTCGGAGAGCTTCGC
>NZ_JAAAPJ010000051.1 GCF_009909145.1 Corallococcus silvisoli | reverse complement strand
CCACCTCCGCTCTCGTGCGGCCCGCGATGGGCGAACCCACGCTGATGTCGCCCTGCCCCGAGTAGCGCGACAGCAACGCCTGCCACCCCGCCAGCAACACCATGTACAGCGACGCGCCTTCCTGTTGGGCCAACCTACGCAACGCCTGTTCGAGTTCCCGTGACCAGACGAAGCGCTGCACCGCGCCCGCGTTGCCTCGCACCGCGGGACGCGGACGATCCGTGGGCAACTCGAGCACGGGCGGCGCACCCGAAAGCTTCTGCTTCCAGTGATCCACCTCTCGCCGCAGCACCTCTCCCTGCAACGTCTGTTGCTGCCACTTCGCGTAGTCCGCGTACTGCACCGGAAGCTCTGGCAACGGTGACGGACGTCCTTCGGCGAAGGCCGCGTACAGCGCGCTCACTTCACGCACCAGCACGCCCACCGACCAGCCATCCGACACGATGTGGTGCATCGTGATCGCGAGCATGTGCTCCTGTTCGCTCAACTTCACCAGGAGCGCTCGGGCCAGCGGTCCGTGCCGCAAGTCGAACGGCTTCAGGACTTCCTGTTCGACCCGATAGCTTGCTTCCTGTTGCCTCCCGGCGGTCTCCATCGACTGGAGATCCACCTCCTCCAACGGCAGTTCCGCATCCTGGTGGATGATCTGGAGTGCGTGGTCCTGCTCCTGCGCGAAGGTCGTCCGCAGCGCCTCGTGACGGCGAGAGACTTCACGCAGGACCTGCTCCAACACGTCCCTGCGCAGAGTACCGATCAGCCGTACCGCGACCGGAACGTTGTACACCGGGCTGTCCGGCTCCAGTTGGTCGATGAACCACAGCCGCTGCTGCGCGAACGATAGCGGGCGCTGCACATCCCCAGGCCCCCGGACCAAGGGCGTCATCTTCGAACGGGTGGACTCCTCCATCCGCCGCGCGAGCGCTTCCACCGTGGTGGCCTCGAAGAGCGCGCGCAGCGGCAGCTCGACGCCCAGCTCCTCGCGCACCCGAGACACCACTCGCATCGCCATCAGCGAGTGCCCTCCCAGCTCGAAGAAGCTGTCCTTCACTCCCACTCGCGGCACCCGCAGCACTTCCGCCCAGATTCCCGCCAGCGCCCCCTCCACCTTGTTTCTCGGCGCCTCGTATTCCTTCGACGCCACCGCCCCCGCCTCCACCTCCGGCAACGCCTTGCGGTCCACCTTCCCATTCGGCGTCAGCGGCATCGCCTCCAACACCTTCACCACCGGCGGCACCATGTACTCCGGCAGCTTCTCCCTCAGCCGCTCTCGCAGCGCTCCCCCCTCCACCACCTCCCCCACCTTCGCCACCACGTACCCCACCAACCTCGCCTCCGCCCCCTCTCCCCTCACCACCACCGCCGCGTCCCGCACCTCCTCCTGCTGCCTCAGCACCGCTTCGATTTCGCCCAACTCAATCCGGTACCCGCGCACCTTCACCTGCGTGTCCGCCCGGTTGACGTATTCCAGCCGCCCCTCCCCCTTCCACCTCACCCGGTCCCCCGTCCGGTACATCCGCGCCCCGGCTACTCCTCCGTGCACCTCCGGCACGAAGCGCTCCGCCGTCAGCTCCGCCCTCCCCAGGTACCCTCGCGTCACTCCCTCTCCGCCGATGTACAGCTCTCCCGGCACTCCCTCCGGCACCGGCTGTAGCGCCCCGTCCAGCACGTACACCCGCGTCCCCGCGATGGGCCTCCCGATGGA
>NZ_JAAAPJ010000050.1 GCF_009909145.1 Corallococcus silvisoli | reverse complement strand
CTCAGCGTCCCGCCTTCCTCCGCGCTCTTCAGCGCCACCTCTCCGGCCCTCCTCCTCGCCTGCTCCTCGAATCGCGCATGCACGGAAGTGGTGCCCAGGTCTTCATTCCGCGCGCGGGCCCACGTCTCCACGAGCAGGCTGCGCTCGGCCGCGTCGAGCAGGGACGTCCGATCCACCCGTGTCTCGGGATGGGCCAGCACACCCTCCAGCAGCACGCGCAAGTGCTCCACCATGCGGCGCACCGTGGCGGACTCGAACAGCTCAGTGCTGTATTCGAGCCCCCCGCTCAACCCGTCCGCCGTCTCCATGAAGAAGACGCTCAGGTCGAACTTCGACGTCCTTCCCTCCAGCGCCACGGGCTTGAGCGACATGCCCGGCAGCCTTGCCTCGCCCACGGGTACGTTCTGGAGCGCCAGCAGCGTCTGGAACAGCGGCGTGTGACTCCGGTCACGCTGGGGCTGAAGCGCCTCCACCAGCTTCTCGAAGGGCAGCTGCTGGTGGTCCTGCGCCTCCAGGACCGTCTCCCGGACCTGTTTCAACAGCCCACGGAAGGACAGGCCGTCCTCCAGCTGCGTCCGCAACACCAGCGTGTTCACGAAGAAGCCGATGAGCCCTTCGACCTCGGGGCGCACGCGGCCCGCGATGGGCGAACCCACGCTGATGTCCTTCTGACCCGAGTACCTCGACAACAAGGCCTGCCAGCCCGCCAGCAGCACCATGTACAACGAGGCACCTTCTCGCTTCGCCAACTCCCGCAGTCCCTCCGCGAGCGATCGCGGCCAGTGGAAGACCTGCGTCGCACCGGCGTTGCCTCGCACCGCGGGCCGAGGATGATCCGTCGGCAACTCCAGCACGGGCGACGCACCGGAGAGCTTCTGCTTCCAGTAGTCCACTTCCCGCTGGAGCACCGCGCCCTGCAACTCCTGGCGCTGCCAGACCGCGAAGTCCAAGTACTGCACGGACAGCTCCGGCAGTGGCGACGGGCGTCCCTCCGCGAAGGCCGCGTAGAGCGTGCTCACCTCGCGGACCAGGACTCCGAGCGACCAACCATCCGAGACGATGTGGTGCATCGTCACCAGGAGCACATGCTCCTGCGTGTCCAGCGTCACCAGCAGCGCCCGGAGCAACGGGCCTCGCAGCAGGTCGAATGGCTTCAGCGTCTCCTGCGTGATCCGCTGTCTGGCCAGCGACGTCCGCTCGCGAGCCTCGGAGCCGGTCAGGTCCACCCGGTCCAGCTTCAGATTCATGTCGGGATGGATGACCTGGATGGGCTGACCGTTCTCCTCCGCGAAGGTCGTCCGCAACGCCGCATGGCGCCGTGTCACTTCGCGCAGCGCCCGCGCCAGGACGTCCTGGCGCAGCGTGCCTTCCAGTCGCACCGCCACGGGCATGTTGTAGAGCGCCGTGCCCGGCTCCAACTGGTCGATGAACCACAGCCGCTGCTGCGCGAACGACAGCGGACGGGCGGCATTTCCCGTCACGGGCCCGATGGCCGACAGGTTCGACCGGGTGGCCTTCTCCAGCCGCAGGGCGAGGGCTTCCACCGTGGGCGCCTCGAACAGCGCGCGCAGCGGCAGCTCCGCTCCTGTCTCCATCCTCACCCGCGACACCACCTGCGTCGCCAACAGTGAGTGCCCACCCAACGCGAAGAAGTTGTCCCTCACTCCCACTCGCGGGACTCGCAACACCTCCGCCCAGATGCTCGCCAGCTTCTCTTCCGTCTGCGTCCTCGGCGCCTCGTACTCGCTCCCCGC
>NZ_JAAAPJ010000049.1 GCF_009909145.1 Corallococcus silvisoli | reverse complement strand
GCGAAGGAAAGCGGCAGCAGGCCCTCATGCGAAGTCCGAGTGAGGGGCGGCGGCACGCGCAAGGCTGGCGTGAGGGCCAGGATGCGTTCGGCGAGCGCGGCGACGGTGGGGGCTTCGAAGAGAGAGCGAAGAGGCAGCTCGACGTTGAAGGAGGCGCGGACGCGAGAGACGAGCTGGGTGGCGAGGAGGGAGTGGCCACCGAGGGCGAAGAAGTCGTCGAGGACGCCGACACGCTCGACGCGCAGCACCTGAGAGAAGAGGGCGGCGAGCTGCTCCTCGGCGGGAGTGCGAGGTGCGACGTGGGAGGAAGAGGAGGCGGCGAGCGGAGCAGGGAGTGCTTTGCGGTCGACCTTGCCGTTGGTGTTGAGGGGGAGCGAGTCCAAGACGAGGAAGGCCGAGGGCACCATGTACTCAGGCAGGTGAAGCTTGAGGAAGGAGCGCAGCTCGTTGGTGTCGAGGGACTGGCCGTCGTGGGGGACGAGGTAGGCGACGAGGCGCTTGTCTCCAGGGGAGTCCTCACGAGCGAGGACGACGGCGGCGTGCACCTGGGGGTGGCCGAGGAGGGTGGACTCGATTTCACCGAGCTCGATGCGGAAGCCGCGCACCTTCACCTGGAAGTCGGCGCGGCCGAGGTAGTCGATGGTGCCGTCAGCACGCCAGCGGGCGACGTCGCCGGTGCGGTAGAGGCGAGCGCCGGCCTCACTGGAGAAGGAGTCCGGGATGAAGCGCTCGGCGGTGAGGTCCGGACGGCCGAGGTAGCCGCGAGCGACGCCCTCACCGCCAATGAAGAGCTCACCAGAGACGCCGACGGGGACAGGGTGGAGGGAGGAGTCGAGGACGTAGACGCGGACGTTGGGAAGGGGCCTGCCGATGGTGGGCGAGGGGGAGGAGTCGAAGGCGCAAACGGTGGCGTCGACGGTGCACTCGGTGGGGCCGTAGACGTTGAAGGCGCGCAGGCGCGGGTGGTGGGAGAGGGCACGCCAGGTGGCGGAGTCGACGGCTTCACCGCCGACGAGGACGCGACGGGGAATGGCGTCGCGCTCGAGGAGGCCTTCTTCGACGAGGAGGCGCAGGTGAGCGGGGGAGCAGTCGAGGACGTCGAGGGAGTCGAGGGAGATGCGCTTGAGGAGCTCGGCGACGTCGGCGCGGGCTTCGTCAGGGACGATGCAGAGGGTGTGGCCGTCGAGGACTTGGATGAGCTGCTTGACGGAGGCGTCGAAGGAGAGAGGAGCGTTGACGCTGACGCGCTCGGAGGGGAGAGCGCCGGCGTGGACGGTGGAGGCGAGAGCGGCGCGGAGGTTGAGGACGGAGCGGTGCTGAATCATGACGCCCTTGGGGCGCCCTGTGCTGCCAGAGGTGTAGATGACGTAGGCGAGGTTGTCGGGTGAGACGGAGGAGGCGGGGGGAGAGAGAGGGAGGAGGGAGAAGGACTCGGGAGGAGAGTCGAGGCAGACGTCGTGGGCGGAGTGGGGCGGGAGGGAGTCGAGGAGGTGGCGCTGGGTGAGGACGACGGGGGCGCGGGTGTCGTGGAGGACGTGAGCGAGCCAGTCGCGAGGGTAGCTGGGGTCGACGGGGACGTAGGCGCCGCCGGCCTTGAGGGTGGCGAGGATGGCGACGAGGGAGAGGACGGAGCGCTCGAGGCAGAGGACGACGCGGACGTCCGGGCCGACGCCGAGCTCGAGGAGGAGGTGGGCGAGCTGGTTGGAGCGGGAGTCGAGCTGGCGGAAGGAGAGGTGCTCGTCACCGCAGACGACGGCGAGGGCGTCGGGGGTGAGGAGGGCCTGGGCGCAGAAGGCGTCGTGGAGGCAGAGGTCGCGAGGGAAGGAGGAGCGGGGGCCGTTCCAGTCGACGAGGAGCTGCAGGCGCTCCGGCTCGGTGAGGAGGGGGAGGTGCGAGAGGGCCGCGTCCGGCTGAGAGGCGATGGCCTCGAGCAGCACGCCGAGGTGGCCGGCCATGCGCTGCACGGTCGAGGCCTCGAAGAGATCCGTGGCGTA
>NZ_JAAAPJ010000048.1 GCF_009909145.1 Corallococcus silvisoli | reverse complement strand
GCCTCCCACCCCTCTCTCGCCCAGGCCGTCTCCCTCGTCCGCGAGGACCGCCCCGGAGACCGCCGCCTCGTCGCGTACCTCATCGCGCGGCCCGGCCAGACGGTGCCCGCGGATGAAGTCCTCCGCGCGCACCTCAAGCAGGGGCTGCCGGAGTACATGGTGCCGCAGCACTTCGTGGCCCTGCCCGCGCTGCCGCTCACGCCCAATGGCAAGGTGGACCGCAAGGCGCTGCCGTCGCCGCAGGTGGAGTCCCACGAGGATGCCCATGTGGCGCCCCGCGACGAGACGGAGCAGAAGCTCGCGGCCATCTTCGCCGACGTGCTGGGCCTGCGCCGGGTGAGCGTCACGGCGGACTTCTTCCGGTTGGGTGGCCATTCACTGCTGGCGTCGCAGGCCCTCACGCGCGCGAGCCGCGACCTGGATGTCAGCCTCACGCTGCGGCGGATGTTCGAGGCGCCCACCGTGGAGAAGCTGGCCAGGCTGGTGCGCGGTGACGATGGGGCCACGAGCCCCGCGCAGCGCATCTCGCCCCGCGCCGGCACCGCGCCCGCGCCGCTGTCCCTCATGCAGCAACGGCTGTGGTTCCTGGAGCAGCTCAACCCGGGCACGGCCGTCTACAACCTGCCCTCGGCGTTCCGCCTCCACGGCGCGCTGGACGTGGGCGCGCTGCGCTTCAGCTTCAACAAGCTGCTGGAGCGCCAGTCGGCGATGCGCACCTTCGTGCGGTGGGACGAGGGGACTCCGGTGCAGCACGTCGCCCCGTCGCTGACGGTGGAGCTGGAGCCGGTGGACCTGGAACAGGTCCCCGCCAACCAGCGCGAGGAGGACCTGCTGCGCCGCCTCCAGGCGCTGGCGGACGAGGCCATCCCCATCACCGCGCCGCCGCTGTTCCGGCTGACGCTGTTCCGGCTGGGCGCCACCGAGCACGTCCTCTTCTTCATGCCCCATCACCTCATCTGGGATGGGTGGTCGTTCGACGTGTTCCTGCGCGACCTGGACGTCATCTACTCGGCGCTCACGAAGGGCCAGGAGCCCACGCTCCCCACGCTGCCCATCCAGTACGCGGACTTCACCGAATGGCACCGCGGCTGGCTCCAGGGCGAGGAGCTGGAGCGGCAGGCGCGCTACTGGAAGCAGCAGCTCTCCGGGAACCTGCCCGCGCTGGAGCTGCCCACCGACAAGCCGCGCCCCGCGCAGATGAGCCTCAAGGGCGGCACCGAGCCGTTCGTCCTCACGGGCGCGGAAGTGGACGCGCTCACCCGGCTGGGGCGCGAGTCGAACGCCACGCTCTACATGGTGCTGCTCACGGCCTTCAAGACGCTCCTGCACCGCTACAGCGGCCAGGAGGACCTGGTGGTGGGCACGCCCATCCGGGGCCGCTCGCATCCCGAGGTCGAGGACCTGCTGGGCTTCTTCGTCAACACGCTCGTCCTGCGCACGCGGATGGGGCCGGAGCTGACGTTCCGGCAGCTGCTGGAGCGCGTGCGCACCACGTGCATGGAGGCCTTTGGCCACCAGGACATGCCCATCGAGCTGCTGATGCAGCAGCTGGGCGTGCAGCGCGACCTGAGCCGCACGCCGCTGTTCCAGACCTTCTTCACCTTCCAGGACGTGCGCAACCGCGGCGCCAGCCTGGGCGACCTCACCTACGGTCAGGTGCACGTGCACGCGCACGCGACGCCGCTGGACCTGAGCTTCTGGGTAAAGGAGACGGCCCACGGCATCGTCGGCGGCATGGACTACAACACCGACCTGTTCGAGCGGGACACCGTGGTCCGCATGCTCGAGCAGATCCGCACGCTGCTCCGGGCCGCGGTGTCGGACGCGGGAGTGGCCGTGTCGCGCCTGCCGCTGCTGCCCGAAGCGGAGAAGCAGCGGGTGCTGGTGGACTGGAACGCCACCGCGAAGCCCTTCGACCGCGAGGCCTTCGTCCACACCCTCGTCGCCGCCCAGGCCCAGGCCACGCCCGACTCCGTCGCCCTGCGCTCCGGCGGCGTCACCCTCACCTACCGCCAGCTGCTCCAGCG
>NZ_JAAAPJ010000047.1 GCF_009909145.1 Corallococcus silvisoli | reverse complement strand
GAGGTCCGCCAGCGTGGGCTCCATCATTCCCTGCACGCGATGAAGGTCGGCGAACAGCTTCTCGACGCTACACATCGGGCAGTTTCGGAGAATGGCGTCAGCGAGGTGGAGGAAGTCCACCCAGGTGGCCAGGACGAGGGTCCCGAACTGGGCCGCCTGGAGCCTGGGCCCCGCCATGCGAAGGAGGCCCAGCTCCATGTCCGTGTCGCCGACTTCCGAGGCCGCATCCGTCAACGCGGTGGCACTCCCGAGCGCACCATGCAGCCAACTCACCTGCTTGGAGCCTTGGTCGAGGTAGCGCGTGAAGACGCCGGTGAGGCTGAAGCCCCAAAGGTCCGGAGGACGGGCCGCCAGTTGGGTGAATGCGGCCTCGACGCCGCGCAGGGAGCCCTTCACCTCGTCCGTGGCATCGAGCATCGCCCGCCGCGTCGATGCAGCGCTCAGGGCTCCACCTCCGACCGCGCTGTCTCCCACGGCGGTCACTTCGTCCCGTGGCCCCTGGCGACGCAACATCCGTTGGAACATCTCGGGTCCCGAGACGGAGGACGGCGGAGAGCCCCACGCGCGTGGGGACGCATCGCTCGGAGCCTCCACCCACGCGGGCGCAGGAGCCGCACGAGGCGCGTAGCCCAAGCTCCGGCCACTCTTCGGAGCGTGCGGCGCGGAGGCGCATCCCGTGGCCAGCAGCGCCACGGCCAGCAACAGGGCGTCAGCGCGCATTGTCCACCCCCAGGCCCGCCGAGGCGAAAGCCCCGGGCCGCAGCGTCCCGTCCGGCGTGGGGAACAGCAGCGTGCCGCCCGTCCCCAGCGCGTAGAGCTTCCCTCCGAGGAATCGCCAACGGACCTCGGCGGCCCCCAGGTAGCGCGCGCCGGGCTGTCCCATGCCCACTCCGAGCCCCTTCACCGCCACTTCAAGGCTGCGCGCGAAGAGCTGCACCGCCACGCGCCCATCCACGTCGAAACGGCCCCACGAGAAGGCTTCCGCGCCCAGCGACAGCTTCAGGTGCTTGGAGAGACCGCCGTAGCGGACCGCGTCCCAGCCCACCTCCGCCTCGCCATAAGCCGAGTACCCGTCCGGGAAGGGCGCCTCCGCCAGCGGCACTCTCTCCGGCCCTGCGGCCTGGAAGCGCGCCAGTTCGTAGTCCGGGCCGAAGAAGCCCTGTCGGAAGCCGCCGTGCTGCCGGCGCACCTCCAAGCGCAGCCGCATGTCGAGCGTGGGCGTCAACGCATCCGCGCCCGCGCCCACCACGGCTCCCCATGCGCCGCCCTCACCTGGCTGTCCGCCCCAACCGGCAATCAGGTGGGCCTCGAAGCCCGGCCGCACCACCACCACGGCGGTGCCGTCCAGGTGCGCCAGTGTCACCGAGGGCGCGCGTCCTCCGGCCCGTCCCCAGTCATGCACGGCGGAGAGCGACAGCGTGTAGCGGCCCGGCTCGCGGGGCTGGCCGAAGAGGACGTGCTGCACATCCAGCGCGACTTCCGCCCCCACGAGGCGCGCGCCCAGCACGTCCGAGGCGAAGGCTTGCGTGTAGAGAGGGCCCAACGTCCCGGTGAGGAAGCCTCCCGCTGGGTGGTAGTCGGGATTGCTTCGATTGGAGTAGCGCCGCACGAGGTGCCCCGACAGCAGGCTGTAGGACTCCAGCCCGCCGAACCAGACGCCCACGGGCGCGTCGTCCGAGCCCAGCTTGAGGCCGCGCACCACCTGCCCGAAGTCCGAGAGGCTGTCCCAGTCCTCCCTCCGCACGAGGCCCGTGTCTTCCCCTCCACCCCACAGCCGCAGCCGCACCGGGGCGCCCAGGTTGAGGCCGAACTCCGCGCCTCCGTCGAGAATGAGCGTCGGCTCCACCTGGAGGAAGCCCTCGTTCGAGCCGATACCCGCGCGCGGCAACAGGGCCAACGTCGTCGCGTCCAGCCGCAGCAGGGAGCGCCACGCAGTGGCCCGCGTGCGCCGCTCCTCCTCCGTGGGCTTCACTTCCGGGACATCCTCTGCCCGTGTGTCCACCGGAAGCAGCAGCCACAGCCATACCGCCCAACGTCTCGTCATTCGCATACACGCCTCCCAGCAATGCCCC
>NZ_JAAAPJ010000046.1 GCF_009909145.1 Corallococcus silvisoli | reverse complement strand
GCTTCCCGACGTGTAGATGAGGTACGCCACGTTCTCCGCGCGCACCTGCGTCACTGGCGCTTCCTGCGACTCCGTGGACAGGACTTCGTCCGTGTCCAGGCACACCGCCTGCGCGCTGAAGACTGGCAATGACTCCAGCAGGTGCGAGTGCGCCACCAACGCCGGGCCTTGCGCGTCCTCCAGCAGCCACCCCAACCGCTCCTTCGGGTAGCTCGCATCCAGCGGCACGTACGCTCCGCCCGCCTTCAGAATCCCCAGCGTCCCCACCACCACGTCCGCCGTGCGCTCCACGCACAGCCCCACCCTCACCTCCGGGCCCACTCCCAGCTTCCTCAGCCGGTTCGCCAGCTGGTTCGCCCTCGCATCTACCTCTCGGTACGTCAGCCGCTGCTTCCCGCTCGCCACCGCCACTGCCTCGGGCGTCTTGCGCGCTTGCGCCTCGAAGAGCTGCGGAATCGTCGCGTCTCTCGCGTACTCCTCCTGCGTCTGGTTCCACTCCACCAGCACCTGCTGACGCTCCGCCCCTGTCAGCAGCGGCAGCCGGCCCACTGCCTCCTCCGGCTTCGCCACCACCCCTTCCAGCAGCACTCCCAGGTGCTCCACCATCCGGCGCACCGTCGCCGCATCGAACAAGTCCGTGCTGTACTCCACCGCCCCGCTCAACCCCTGCGCCGTCTCCGTGAAGAACACGCTCACGTCGAACTTCGACGTCCGGCCTTCGAGTTCCACGGGCTTGAGCACGAGGCCGGGAAGCCGGGCCTCGTCCATCGGCACGTTCTGAAGTGCCAGCAACGTCTGGAACAGCGGCGTGTGGCTGAGGCTTCGCTCTGGCTGCAACGCCTCCACCAGCTTCTCGAATGGCACCTCCTGGTGCTCGTACGCATCCAGCACCGTCTCGCGCACCTGCGCGAGCAGCGCCTTGAAGGACTTCTCGCCCTCCACCTGCGTGCGCAGCACCAGCGTGTTGACGAAGAAGCCGATGAGCCCTTCCACCTCCGCCCTCGTGCGGCCCGCGATGGGCGACCCCACACTGATGTCGCCCTGCCCCGAGTAGCGCGACATCAACGCCTGCCACCCCGCCAACAACACCATGTACAGCGACGCGCCTTCTCTCCGGGCCAGGGCTCGCAATCCCTTCTCGAACGATGCCGGCCAGAGGAAGCGCTGCACCGCGCCCGCATTGCCCCGCACCGCTGGCCGCGGGCGATCCGTTGGCAACTCCAGCACGGGCGGCGCACCCGAAAGCTTCTGCTTCCAGTGATCCACCTCTCGCCGCAGCACGTCTCCCAGCAACGTCTGCTGCTGCCACAGCGCGTAGTCCGCGTACTGCACCGGCAGCTCCGGCAGCGGCGACGGGCGTCCCTCGGCGAAGGCCGCGTACAGCGCGCTCACTTCACGCACCAGCACGCCCACCGACCAGCCATCCGAGACGATGTGGTGCATCGTGAACGCGAGCACATGCTCCTGCTCGCCCAGCTTCACCAGGAATGCTCGGGACAAGGGGCCGCTCTGGAGGTCGAACGGCTTCAGGACCTCCTGTTCGACCCGGCGCCTTGCCTCCTCGTCTCTTCGCGTCGACTCCAGTCCTTGGAGGTCCAGCACCACCAACGGCAGGTCCGCCTTCGCATGGATGACCTGAATGGTCTGGCCCTGCTCCTGCGCGAAGGTCGTCCGAAGGGCTTCGTGACGACGTGAGACTTCGCTCAGCGCCCGCTCCAGGACGTCCTGGCGCAGCATGCCCTCCAGACGCACCACCACCGGCACGTTGTAGAGCGCAGTGCCCGGATCCAGCTGGTCGATGAACCACAGCCGCTGCTGCGCGAACGACAAGGCCCGCGGCGCATCCCGCGACGTGCGCATGATCCGGGACGGGAAACGCCGGTTGCTTCGCTCCAGGCGCTCCGCCAAGGACTCCACCGTCGTCGCTTCAAACAGCACGCGCAGCGGGACTTCGGTTTCCAGCTCCGCCCGCATCCGCGACACCACCTGCATCGCGAGCAGCGAGTGCCCACCCAACGCGAAGAAGTTGTCCCTCACTCCTACTCGAGGAACTCGCAACACCTCCGCCCAGATGCTCGCCAGCTTCTCTTCCGTCTGCGTCCTCGGCGCCTCGTACTCGCTCCCCGC
>NZ_JAAAPJ010000045.1 GCF_009909145.1 Corallococcus silvisoli | reverse complement strand
GGAGCGAAGAGCTCGAAGACGGAGAGGTCGAAGTTGAGGCTGGTGGCGGCGAGGACGCCCTTCATCTCGTCGAGGGAGAAGGTGTCGAGAGCCCAGGAGAGGAAGGAGACGGCGTTGCCATGGGAGATGGCGACGCCCTTGGGGCGCCCGGTGCTGCCGGAGGTGTAGATGAGGTAGGCGAGGTTGCCAGCAGCCACTCCGACGTCGGGAGCGGAGGTGGGCAGCGAGGCCAGCTCCGAATCCGTGTCGAGGCAGACGGCGGTGGCCGTGGTTTCGGGCAGAGCGGAGAGGAGGTGGGAGTGGGCGACGAGGGCGGGGCCCTGCGCGTCCTCCAGCAACCAGCCCAGGCGCTCACGGGGGTAGGTGGGGTCCAGGGGGACGTAGGCACCACCGGCCTTGAGGATGCCGAGAGCGCCGATGAGGAGGTCCTCGGTGCGCTCGACGCAGAGGCCGACACGGACTTCGGGGCCGACGCCAAGTGAGCGGAGGCGATGGGCGAGCTGGTTGGCCTTCGCGTCGAGCTGACGGTAGGTGAGGCGGTGCTCCGGGGTGAGGACGGCGAGCGAGTCCGGAGTGCGGCGCACCTGGGCTTCGACCAGGGCGTGGATGCTGGACTCCCGCGGCGATTGAGAGGCGGGAGGATTCCAGTCGAGGAGGAGCTGCTGGCGCTCAGGGGAGGTGAGCAGAGGCAGGTCCATGAGGCGGGAGTCGGGACTCACGGCGATGGCCTCGAGCAGCACACCGAAGTGGCCGGCCATGCGCTGCATGGTCGACGCCTCGAAGAGGTCCGTCGCGTACTCCAGCGCGCCGGTCATTCCCGTCTGTGCTTTGCGTAGACCCAGGGACAGGTCGAACTTGGCGAAGTGGGTTTCCGACGGCAGCGTCTGCATGGACATGCCCGGCATGCGCAGCGCTTCAGCAGGCATGTTCTGAAGGATGAACATGGCCTGGAACAACGGGTTGCGGCTCAGATCGCGGGCGGGCTGAACGGCTTCGACGAGCTTCTCGAAGGGCAGGTGCTGGTGCTCGTAGGCCGCGAGGGTGTTGCCTCGGACCTGGACCAGCAGCTGGCGGAAGGTCGCCTTCGGCTCGACCTGCGCACGCAGGACGAGGGTGTTGACGAAGAAGCCGATGAGGCCTTCGGTCTCGGCCTGGGTGCGGCCCGCGATGGGCGTGCCCACGCTGATGTCGTCCTGCGCGGAGTAGCGCGACAGGAGGACCTGGAAGGCGGCGAGCAACACCATGAACGGCGTGGCGCCTTCGCGCTGGGCCAGGGCCTTGAGGGAATCCACGAGCTGCGCGGGGATGCGCACGTCCACCTTGGCGCCGCGGTACGACTGCACGGGCGGACGCGGGTGGTCGGTGGGCAGCTCCAACGCGGACGGGCTCCCCGTGAGCCGCTGCTTCCAGTACTGAATCTGCGCGTCCAGGGCTTCGCCCTGGAGCCACTGGCGCTGCCACGTCGCGAAGTCGGCGTACTGCACGGGGAGCGGCGGGAGCGAAGGCGTCCGCTGCGTGCTGAAGGCTTCGTAGAAGGCCGCCACCTCCCGGACGAGGACACCCATGGACCAGCCGTCGGAGACGATGTGGTGCATCGCCACCAGCAGCAGGTGCTCCTCTTCTCCCACTCGCACCAGGAGGCTCCGCATCAGCGGTCCGCGAGCCAGGTGGAAGGGACGACGCGCTTCCTCGGTCACGAGGTGCCGGGCTTCCTCCTCACGACGTGGCTCGGGGAGGTGGGTCAGGTCGATGACAGGCAGCTCCCAGAGAGAGGGAGCATGGATGTGTTGCGACGGCTCCTCGTGAGGCGCGGAGAGGGTGGTGCGCAGGGCTTCGTGGCGGGCGACCAGCGCCTCGAAGGCGCGGCGCAGGGCCTCCACGTCCACGTGGCCCGTGAGCCTGAGGGCCGTGGGGATGTTGTACGACGCATCCCCGGGGGTGAGCTGATCCAGGAGCCACAGGCGCTGCTGCGCGAAGGACAGCGGCAGGACGCCCTCGCGCGAAGAGGGGCGCAGAGGCGGGGCGCGGAGTGTCGTGCGTTGGGCCCCTTCGACCTTCGGCGCGAGGCCTTCGACCGTGGGCGTTCCGAAGAGGGCCCGCAGAGGGAGCTCCACGTCGAACGCCGCGCGGACGCGCGAGACGAGCTGGGTGGCGAGCAGGGAGTGTCCGCCGAGGGCGAAGAAGTCGTCGTGGAGCCCGACGCGCTCGGTGCGGAGCACTTCGGCGAAGAGGGCCGCGAGCTT
>NZ_JAAAPJ010000044.1 GCF_009909145.1 Corallococcus silvisoli | reverse complement strand
ATGAAGGTGTTGCCGAGCACCAGGCGGGTGATGCCGCGGTGGGGAACGCAGACGCCCTTGGGCCTGCCGGTGGAGCCAGAGGTGAACATGACGTAGGCGAGCGATTGGCCGTCGAGGAGGATGTCCGGCGCATGGGCCGGCAGCGCGGCGATGTCGTGGGCCTGGGCATCCAGCCAGACACGAGTGCCGGTGGCCGGGAGCAGTGAGGCGAAGGGCTGGTGGGTGACGACGACGTGGACGTCGGCGTCGTCGAGCAGGGCGGCGATGCGCTCCACGGGGGCATTGCGGTCCACGGGGACGTAGGCCGCGCCCGCCTTCAGGATGGCCAGGATGGCCACCACCAACTCGAAGGACCGCTCGACGGCGAGGCCGACGCGGGCTCCTGGGGCGATGCCGAGCGAGCGCAGGTGGTGCGCCAGCTGATTCGCGCGCGCGTCCAGTCGGGCATACGTCAACGTGGCGTCTCCCAGCGCGAGGGCCACGGCGTCCGGCGTGCGCGCGGCCTGCCGGGCGAAGTGGACGTGGACGGGGAGGTCCGTGGGACTGGCGACCGCGGAGGGGTTCCAGTCCACGAGCAGGCGCTGACGCTCCTCGCTGGAGAGCAGTGGGAGCTCGGCCAGGGATTGGTCGGGATGGGTGGCCACGGCGTCCAGCAGCGTGCGCAGGTGGCCGGCCATCCGTTGCAGGGTGCCGTGGTCGAAGAGGTCCTTGTTGTACTCGAGCGTGCCGTGCAGGCCCGCCGTCGTCTCCGTGAAGAAGACACTCACGTCGAACTTCGACGTCGGATGCGCCGTGTCCATGCCCCGCAGACGGAGGTCCGGCAGCCGCAGGTCTTCCGTGGGCACGTTCTGGAGCGCCAGCAGCGTCTGGAAGAGCGGGGTGTGGCTGAGGCTGCGCACCGGCTGGAGCGCTTCGACCAGCTTCTCGAATGGCACCTCCTGGTGCTCGTAGGCCTCCAGGACCGTGGCGCGGACCTGCTGGAGCAGCGCACGGAACGACTGCCCGTCCTCCAGCTTCGCCCTCAGGACGAGCGTGTTGACGAAGAAGCCGATGAGACCTTCCGTCTCGGCGCGGGTGCGGCCGGCGATGGGCGATCCGACGTTGATGTCCTGCTGGCCCGTGTAGCGCGACAGCAGGGCCTGCCAGGCCGCGAGCAGCACCATGAAGAGCGAGCCGCCCTCGCGGTGCGCCAGACTCCGCAAGCCTTCCGTCAGTTCACGGGACAGGGTGAACCGGAAGGTCGCGCCCGAGGTGCCGCGGATGGCCGGACGCGGCCTGTCGGTGGGCAGCTCCAGGATGGCGGGCGCGCCGGAGAGATTCCCTTCCCAGTAGGCCACTTCTCGACGCAGCGCCTCGCCGCTCAGCGTGCGGCGCTGCCAGGCTGCGTAATCCGCGTACCGCACCGGAAGCGCGGGCAGAGGTGAGGGCCGCTCCTCGGAGAAGGCCGAGTAGAGCGCGCCCACCTCGCGGACCAAGATGCCCAGGGACCAGCCGTCGGAGACGATGTGGTGCAGGGTGACGACAAGCGCATGCTCTCGTTCGGCCAGCTTGAAGAGCAGCGCGCGAACGAGGGGGCCCGTGCGCAGATCGAAGGGGCGGCGCATCTCCTGCTCCACGCACGCCCGGGCCTCGGTCTCACGCTGCGCGGCCGGTACGTCCGTGAGGTCCACGAGGCCCAGCCGCATGGGATTGTCAGGATGGATGACCTGGACGGGTTCGCCTTCCACCTGACTGAAGGTCGTGCGCAGGGTGTCGTGACGGCGCACGACTTCCTGCAGGGCACGCTCCAACACCGCTGGGCGCAAATGGCCGTCCAGCCGCACCGCCACCGGTACGTTGTAGAGGGCACTGCCCGGTTCGAGCTGATCAATGAGCCACAGACGCTGCTGCGCGAACGACAGCGGCAGTGGGCCTTCATGCGAGGCACGGGTGATCCGTGTCGCGTGCGTCCGCGCGAGGCCTGACAGCCGCCCCGCGAGAGCTTCGATGGTGGGGGACTCGAAGAGCGCGCGGAGGGGGAGTTCCACGCCGAACTCGGAGCGGACGCGAGACACCACCTGGGTGGCGAGGAGGGAGTGTCCGCCAAGTTCGAAGAAGGAGTCCTTCACGCCAACCTGGGGCAAACGGAGGACTTCGGCCCAGATGGAGGCGAGAGAGGCCTCGGCTTCGGTGCGAGGGGCCACGTAGGAGTGGGTGGCCTGGGGGGCCTCCGGCTCGGGGAGGGCCTTGCGGTCGACCTTTCCGTTGGAGTTGAGGGGCAGGGCGTCGAGCACGAGGAAGGCGGAGGGCACCATGTACTCGGGGAGGCCGAGGCGCAG
>NZ_JAAAPJ010000043.1 GCF_009909145.1 Corallococcus silvisoli | reverse complement strand
CGAGCGACGCCGACGCCGCCGACGTGCAACTCACCGCGGACGCCGACGGGGACGGGCTGGCCGTGGGCGTCCAGCACATAGACGCGGACGTTGGCGAGGGGCTTGCCAATGGAGGGGAGGTTGCCGTCGGGCACCACCTCGGTGAGGGTGGCGATGACGGTGGCTTCGGTGGGGCCGTAGGTATTCAGCAGGCGGCGGCCCGGGGCCCAGCGAGCGACGACGTCGGCGGGAAGGGCTTCGCCACCGGAGATGACGGTGCGCACGCCGGGAAGGCCCTCGGAAGAGGTGGCGGCCAGCGCGGCGGGGGTGAGGCTGATGACGGAGAGGTGTTGCTCACGCAGGAGCACGGGGAGAGGCGCGCCCGGCATGAGCTTTTCGAGAGGGGCGAGGACGAGGGAGGCGCCGTTGCAGAGGGTGGTGAAAACCTCCTCGACGGACAAGTCGAAGCTGAGGCTGGCGAACTGAAGGACGCGGCTGCCAGGGCCGATGCCGTAGGCGATGGCCTCGTGGGTGACGAGGTTGGAGACGCCGCGGTGCTCGACGGCGGTGCCCTTGGGGGTGCCGGTGCTACCGGAGGTGTAGAGGAGGTAGGCGAGGTGCGCGGGCGTCACGCCGGTGCGCGGCGCCTCCGTGGACTCCTTGGCCAATGACTCGCGCTCGTCGTCCAGGCAGAGGGCGCGGGAGTGGAAGGCCTCGGGGAAGCGGTCGACGAGGGTGCGTTGGGTGACGAGCACCTGTGCGGCGCTGTCCTCGAGCATGAAGGCGAGGCGCTCACGGGGGAGAAGCGGGTCGACGGGCACCCAAGCGGCGCCAGCCTTGAGGATGGCGAGGAGGCCGATGACGACGTCGAGGGAGCGCTCGAGGCTGAGGGCGACGCGGACTTCGGTGCGGACGCCACGACGGCGCAGGGCGTGGGCGAGCTGGTTGGCGCGTGCGTCCAGCTGCGCATACGTGAGGTGAGCGCCCTCGAAGGAAGCGGCGAGCGCGTCCGGCGAGCGGCGGACCTGCTCCTCGAAGAGGGAGTGGATGCAGGCGTCGGGGAAGGGCGCCTGCGTGGCATTCCACTCCACCAGGATTTCGCTCCGCTCTTCGTCGGTGAGGAGCGGCAATCGGGCCACGGCCTCATTCGGACGGGCGACAGCGGCCTCCAGCAGGACGTGGAGGTGGCGAGCCAGGCGAGAGGCGGTGGAGGGGGAGAAGATGTCGGTGGCGTACTCGAGGAAGCCCTTGAGGCCGGAGTCGGAGTCGAGGACTTGGAGGGTGAGGTCGAACTTGGCGGAGAAGGTGTCGAGCTCCAGGGCCTCCAGCTTGACGCCCTCGACGGAGGAGGAGGCGCGGAAGGAGGCCTGGTAGGTGAGCATGACCTGGAAGAAGGGAGTGCGGCCGGGGATGCGCTCCGGGCGCAACTCCTCGACGAGGCGCTCGATGGGGAGCTCCTGGTGCTCCTGGGCCGCGAGGACGGTTTCGCGCACCTGACGAAGCAGGGAGCGGAAGGAGGAGGAGGGAGAGACGCGGGTGCGAAGCACCTGGGCGTTGACGAAGAGGCCGATGAGGCCCTCCACCTCACCGCGAGCGCGGCCGGCCATGGGGGAGCCGACGGAGACGTCGTCCTGTCCGGAGTAGCGGGCCATGAGCAGCTGCCAGCCGGAGAGGAGCACCATGAAGAGGGAGGCGCCCTCGTGCTGGGCGAGGGCCTTGAGGGAGTCCGTCAAGGGACGAGGCAGCAGCAAGTCGTGGCGCGCGCCGCGGCCGTCCCGGACGGGGGGGCGGGGGAAGTCGGTGGGGAGCTCGAGTGCGGAGGGGAGGCCGGAGAGCTGCTGAGTCCAGAAGTCGAGCTGCCGCTGAAGCCTGGGGCCCTGAAGCCACTCGCGCTGCCAGGCGCCGAAGTCGGCGTACTGGACGGGGAGGGAGGGGAGGGAGGGAGGGAGGCCGCGAACGAGGGCGCCGTAGAGGAGGGCCACCTCGCGAACGAGGAGCGTCATGGACCAGCCGTCGGAGACGATGTGGTGCAGGACGACGACGAGGAGGTGCTGGGTGGGGCTGGAAGTCAGCAGCAGGGCGCGAAGCAGAGGGCCCTTCAGCAAGTCGAAGGGGCGAGCGGCGGCGTCGCGGGCGAGGCGCCAGAGGGCATCGGGCTCCGAGTCCGGGAGGACGGAGCGCTCCAAGGTGAGCGTGGGCTCCGGGGCCACCACCTGGATGGGGCCGGAGGAGTCCTCGTGGAAGGTGGTGCGAAGCACCTCATGACGGCGGACGACTTCGCGAAGAGCGCGCTCGAGGACGTCGACGTCGAGGGGGCCGTCGAGGCGGACGGCCATGGGGACGTTGAAGAGGGGGCTGCCGGGAGTCAGCTGCTCGATGAACCAGAGGCGCTGCTGGGCGAAGGAGAGAGGGAGAGGGCGCGAGCGGTCCAGCAGGGGGATGAGGGTGCGGGAGGCGTCGCCGGAGGAGGCCTTCTGCGCGGCCATCTTCTTGAGAAGCTCGGCGCGCTTCTCCGGCGAGAGGTTGGCGATCCGCTTCGACAGCTCCTGGCTCATCTCGTGTACTCCGC
>NZ_JAAAPJ010000042.1 GCF_009909145.1 Corallococcus silvisoli | reverse complement strand
AAGCTCGCGGCCCTCTTCGCCGAAGTGCTCCGCACCGAGCGCGTCGGGCTCCACGACGACTTCTTCGCCCTCGGCGGGCACTCCCTGCTCGCCACCCAGCTCGTCTCGCGCGTCCGCGCGACATTCGAGGTGGAGCTCTCCCTGCGCGTCGTCTTCGAGACGCCCACGGTCGAAGCCCTCGCGTCGAAGCTCGAGGGAGCCCAGCGCAGCCCCCAAGCACCTCCGCCAGGGCTCTCCGCGCGCGAAGGCGCCATTCCGCTGTCCTTCGCGCAGCAACGCCTCTGGTTCCTGGATCAGCTCACCCCCGGGGATGCGTCGTACAACATCCCCACGGCCCTCAGGCTCACGGGCCACGTGGACGTGGAGGCCCTGCGCCGCGCCTTCGAGGCGCTGGTCGCCCGCCACGAAGCCCTGCGCACCACCTTCCGTGAGCACGAGGGTCAGCTCATCCAGCACGTCCACATGCCGGACGCGTGGACACTGCCGCTCCTGGACCTCTCCACGCTCCCCGAAGCCGAGCGCGACGCCGAGACCCAACGCAGGATCACGGAGGACGCCCGCCAGCCGTTCCAGCTCGCCACGGGCCCTCTGCTGCGCACCGCCCTGGTGCGGCTGGGCTCCGAAGAGCACCTGCTGCTCGTGACGATGCACCACATCGTCTCCGACGGCTGGTCCATGGGCGTCCTCGTCCGGGAACTGGTCGCCTTCTACGAGGCCTTCACCCAGGGCCTCGCCCCCACGTTGGCGCCGCTGCCCATTCAGTACGCGGACTTCGCGGCGAGGCAGCGCCAGTGGCTCCAGGGGGAGACGCTGGAAGCACAGTTGGCGTACTGGAGGCAGCAGCTCGCGGGTGCACCGTCCGCGCTGGAGTTGCCGACCGACCTCCCGCGTCCGGCCATCCAGACCCATGAGGGCGCGGCCCTCTCCGTCCGGATCCCGCGGTCGACGTCCGAAGCCCTCAAGGCGCTGGCCGGGCGTGAGGGCGCCACGCCGTTCATGGTGTTGCTCGCCGCGTTCCAGGTCCTCCTGTCGCGCTACTCCGCGCAAGACGACATCAGCGTGGGCACGCCCATCGCCGGCCGCACCCAGGCGGAGACCGAAGGCCTCATCGGCTTCTTCGTCAACACCCTCGTCCTGCGCTCTCGCGTGGAGCCGGAGGCGAAGTTCCGCGATCTGCTCGCCCAGGTGCGCGGCACGACGCTCGCCGCCTACGAGCACCAGCACCTGCCCTTCGAGAAGCTCGTCGAAGTCCTGCAGCCCGTGCGCGACCCGAGCCGCAGCCCCCTCTTCCAGGTGATGTTCGCCCTGCAGAACGCCCCCACGGAGGCCCTGCGCATCCCGGGCCTCACCTTCCAGCAGGTCGCCGCCGAGGCCCACTCCGCCAAGTTCGACCTCACGTTGACGTTGCAGGACTCGCCCGAGGGTTTCGTCGGCGGGCTCGGGTACAGCACCGCGCTCTTCAAGCACGGCACCGTGGAGCGGATGGCCAGCCACCTGCTCACGCTGCTGGAGGCCGTGGCCACCCAGCCTCGGCTGTCGCTCGCGGAGCTGCCGCTGCTCTCCAGCGAGGAGCGCCAGCGCATCCTCGTGGACTGGAATGACACCGCCGTCCCCAGCCCCATGGACGTCCCCGTCCACGTCCACTTCGCACAGCAGGCCCAGCGCACGCCGGACGCCGTGGCGCTCGTCATGGGGGATGCCACGTTGACGTATGCACAGCTGGACGCGCGTGCGAACCAGCTGGCCCACCACTTGATCTCCCTGGGCGTCGTCCCGAGCGCTCGCGTCGGCCTCGCCGTCGAGCGCTCCTTCGAGCTGGTCACGGCGATCCTCGCCATCCTCAAGGCCGGCGCCGCCTTCGTCCCCGTGGACCGCAATGCTCCCGTGGACCGCATCGGCGCCTTGTTGCAAGACGCGGACGTCAGCGTGGTCGTCACCCACCAGCCCTTCGCTTCATTGCTGCCGCCCTCGGGCGTCCGCGTCTGGCTGGATGCCCGGGCCCGGGACATCGCCGCGCTGCCGACCCATGCGCCAGAGGTCTACGCCGACGGCGATTCGCTCGCCTACGTCATGTTCACCTCCGGCTCCACCGGCCGGCCCAAGGGCGTCTGCGTTCCCCACCGCGGCATCACCCGCCTGGTGCTCGGCAGCTCCTTCATGCGCTTCGGGCCAGAGGAGACCTGGCTCCAACTCGCGCCGGTCGCTTTTGACGCCTCCACCTTCGAGTTCTGGGGCGCGTTGCTGCACGGCGCGAAGCTCGTCCTTGCTCCGCCCCACTCCCTCTCCCTGGAGGAGCTGGCCGCGCAGCTTCGCCACCACCGCGTCACGGTGCTGTTCCTGACGACCGCGCTCTTCGAGCAGATGGCGCTGCACCAGGGCGCGGCCATCGCGGGCATGCGTCAGTTGCTCACGGGTGGCGACGTGATGCCCTGGGCACGCCTGCGTGACCATCTGGCGCTCATTCCCGATACGTCGACGCTGGTTCACGCCTACGGCCCGACGGAGAACTCGTCCTTCTCCACCACGTGGTCGCTGAAGCACGACACGCGGGTGGACGGCCCGGTGCCCATTGGCCGGCCCATTCCCAACTCCACGGCCTACGTCCTCGACGCCCACCTGCGCCCCGTTCCCGT
>NZ_JAAAPJ010000041.1 GCF_009909145.1 Corallococcus silvisoli | reverse complement strand
GGGGACGTAGGCGGCGCCGGCCTTGAGGGAGGCGAGGACGGCGACGGGCATGTCGAGGCTGGAGCGCTCCAGACACAAGCCAACGGAGCCACCGGGCGTGACGCCCAGGGAGAGGAGGTGGTGCGCGAGCTGATTGGCACGTGCTTCGAGCCGGGCGTAGGTGAGGGAGTCGACTCCATTCGTGACGGCGACCGCATCCGGTGTCCGTGCGACCTGTGCCTCCACCCACGCATGGATGAGCCCGGGCTCGAAGGACAGGTCCTGCGCGGCGTTCCACGCCACGATGACCTGCCTCCGTTCTTCTTCGGAGAGGAGCGGCAGGGCCGCCAGGGGGCTCTCCGGATCGCGGACCGCGCCTTCGAGCAGCCGCATGTAGTGCGCGGCCATCCGGTCGAGGGTCGCCTCCTCGAAGAGCGCGGTGTTGTACTCCCAGAACGCCGTCAGCCCCTGCTCTGACTCGCGCACGAAGAGCATGAGGTCGAAGCGGGAGACGCCTGTCTGGAACGGAACCTCCTCCGCCTGGAGGCCGGGCAACGACAGCGGCACGGCGGCCTGCTGGAGGACGAAGAGGGTCTGGATCAGGGGCGCACGGCTCAGGTCGCGCGGAGGCTTGAGCGCGTCCACGAGCTGTTCAAATGGGAGATCCTGATGGGCGAAGGCTCCCAGGCAGCTCTCACGCACCCGGCGCAGGAGCTGGCGGAAGGAGCGCGAGCTCGAAGCCTCCGTGCGCAGGACGAGCGTGTTGACGAAGAAGCCGATGAGGCCTTCCACCTCCCTGCGGTTGCGGCCGGAGATGGGCGAGCCGACGACGATGTCCTCCTGGCCGCTGTAGCGAGACAGCAGGGCCTGGAAGCCCGCCAGGAGCGTCATGAACAGCGTGGTGCCCTCCCGTTGCCCCAGTGCGATGAGCGCGCTGGAGAGCGCTGATGAGAGAGGTCTCTGGAGGTACGCGCCGTGGAACGTCTGCACGGGCGGACGCGGCTTGTCGGTGGGGAGGTCCAGGACAGGGGGAACCCCCGCGAGCTGTTCACGCCACCACGACACCTGCTCTTCCAACACGTCGCCCTGCAACGCGTCGCGCTGCCACAAGGCGTGGTCCGCGTATTGGAGGGGCATGGGCGGGAGCGAGGCTTCCGTGCCCTGGCGCCGCGCGAGATAGAGCGCGTCCAGTTCGCGCTGGAGCACGGCGATGGACCACCCATCGAAGACGCTGTGATGGAAGTTGAGGACCAGGACGTGGTCGTCTTCGGCCAGCCGCGACAGCGTGGCCCGGACCAGGGGACCTCGCCGAAGGTCGAAAGGCAGATGCGCTTCGGCTTCCACCCAGCGCTGGAGTGCCGCTGCATCCGCTGGACCCACGTCCTCCCGCCGCACGGTGAAGTCCCATGCGGGACCGATGCGCTGCACCGGCTGCCCGTCGACTTCATCGAACGTGGTGCGCAGGACTTCATGACGCCGGATGAGGGCTCCGAGCGCCTGCTCCAGGGCTCGCGCATCCAGTGCTCCCCGAAGCCGTGTGGCCAGGGGGACGTTGTAAGCGTGGGCGCTGGTGTCGAGCTGAGAGATGAACCACAGCCGCTGCTGGGAGAACGACTGCGGAATCCGCTCTCCGCGAGGCTGCGGCACGAGCGCCGGGATGGGGCGCCGTCGCGTGCCATGCAGCAGGTCCTCCAGCCGTGCGGCGAGTTCCGCGACGGTGGGCGCCTCGAAGAGGACTCGCAGCGAGAGCTCCACCTGGAAGGCTTCCCGCAGGCGGGAGACGACCTGCGTGGCGAGCAGCGAGTGTCCGCCCAGCTCGAAGAAGTGGTCCTGCGTGCCCACGCGCGGAAGCCCGAGCAGCGACGCCCAGATGTCGGCGATCACCTTCTCCACCGCCGTCAGCGGAGCCCTGAACTCCGCTCCCGCCGCCGCGTCCTCCGTCGGTATGGGCAGCCCGTTGCGGTTCACCTTGCCGCTGGGAGTGAGGGGGAGGAGGTCCATGCGCACGAGCGCGGAGGGCAGCATGTACTCGGGCAGACGACGGGCGAGGGCGTGGCGAAGGGCCTCGGGTGAGAAGGAGGCTTCGGGGTGGACGACGTAGGCGACGAGCCGCCTGGAGCCCGGGGTGTCCTCGCGGACAAGGGCGACGACGTCGCGGACGCCAGGGAGGGCGCGGAGGGCGGCCTCCACTTCGCCCAGCTCGACGCGGAAGCCGCGCAGCTTCACCTGGCCGTCGAGGCGTCCCAGGAACTCCAGTTGCCCATCCGCGAGCCAGCGCGCCTTGTCGCCCGTGCGGTAGAGGCGAGCCCCCGGCGTGGAGCTGAAGGGGGAGGGGACGAAGCGTTCGGCGGTCAGGTCCGGGCGAGCGTGGTAGCCGTGCGCGAGTCCTTCACCGCCGATGAATAGCTCCCCTGGGACTCCGATGGGACATGGCTCCCGACGCGGATCCAACACGTACACCTGGGTCGAAGGCAGCGGCGTTCCGACGGGAGGCAGCGGGGGCCAGGAAGAGGGAGTCCCGGAGGCGCGCCATGCGCTGGCGGCGTGCGTCTCGGAGGGGCCGTACTGGTTCTCGAGGACGCAGTCGGGAAGCCGCTCGAAGAAGGAGACGAGCGCGGGAGTCACCTGAAGCTGCTCACCCGCGGTGATGACCTCGTTGAGAGGGGG
>NZ_JAAAPJ010000040.1 GCF_009909145.1 Corallococcus silvisoli | reverse complement strand
CTCAGCGTCCCGCCTTCCTCCGCGCTCTTCAGCGCCACCTCTCCGGCCCTCCTCCTCGCCTGCTCCTCGAATCGCGCGTGCACGGAGACATCGCGGGGGTAGTCCGTGGCCGTCTGGTTCTGGAGCTCCACCACCTGCCGACGCTCGGCCGCGTCCAGCATCGGGAGGCGTGTCACAGCGGCTTCTGGCTGAAGGAGCACGCCCTCCAACAGCACGCGCAGGTGTTCCACCATGCGGCGCACCGTGGCGGGCTCGAACAGGTCGGTGCTGTACTCGAACACCCCGCTCAACCCGTCCGCCGTCTCCATGAAGAAGACGCTCAGGTCGAACTTCGACGTCCTGCCTTCCAGCGTCACGGGCTTGAGCGACATGCCCGGGAGCATTGCCTCACCCACGGGTACGTTCTGGAGCGCCAACAGCGTCTGGAACAACGGCGTGTGACTCCGGTCACGCTGGGGCTGAAGCGCCTCCACCAGCTTCTCGAACGGCACCTCCTGGTGCTCCTGTGCCTCCAGGACCGTCTCGCGCACCTGCTGGAGAAGGCTCCGGAAGCTGGGGGCTCCAGACAGGTCCGTCCGCAGCACCAGCGTGTTGACGAAGAAGCCGATGAGACCTTCCACCTCCGAGCGCGTGCGGCCGGCGATGGGCGAGCCCACGCTGATGTCCTCCTGGCCCGAGTACCTCGACAGCAGGACCTGCCAGCCCGCCAGCAGCACCATGTAGAGCGAGGCACCCTCGCGCTGCGCGAGGCCCCTCAGTTCCTGTGCGAGTTCCCGCGGCCAGAGGAAGGGCTGCGTCGCACCGGCGGTGGTCCGAACCGCGGGACGCGGGCGGTCTGTCGGCAACTCCAACACAGGCGGCGCACCGGAGAGCTTCCGCTTCCAGTAGTCCACTTCGCGCTGGAGTGTCGCGCCCTGCAACCAGCCACGCTGCCACGCCGCGTAGTCCGCGTACTGCACCGGAAGCTCCGGCAACGGCGACGGTTGCCCCTGCACGAAAGCCGCGTAGAGCGCCCCGACCTCGCGCACCAGCACACCGAGCGACCACCCGTCCGACACGATGTGATGCATCGTGACGACGAGCACGTGCTCGCGCGCGTCCAACTTCAACAGCAACGCCCGGAACAGCGGCCCGTGCGCGAGTTCGAAGGGCCGCAGCACTTCCTGCTCCACGCGCCGACGGGCTGCGCTTTCACGAGCGTCCCCATCATTCGAGGTCAGGTCGTCCACCGACAGCGTGAATGCACCGTGGGACGCCGTCCTTTGCACCGGCTCCGGGTCTCCGGCCACGAACGTCGTGCGCAGGGCTTCGTGACGGCGCACGACCTCGCCCAACGCCCGCTCAAGGACGTCCTGGCGCAGCGTGCCTTCCAGTCGCACCGCCACGGGCACGTTGTAGAGCGCCGTGCCTGGCTCCAGTTGGTCGATGAACCACAGCCGCTGCTGCGCGAACGACAGCGGCAACGGTGCATCCCTGGACACGGGCACCAGCGCGGGAGCCTTCGCGGATCCGGTCTTCTCCAGTCGCAGGGCGAGGGCTTCCACCGTGGGCGCCTCGAACAACGCGCGCAGCGGCAGCTCCGCTCCTGTCTCCATCCTCACCCGCGACACCACCTGTGTCGCCAGCAGTGAGTGCCCACCCAACGCGAAGAAGTTGTCCCTCACTCCCACTCGCGGGACTCGCAGCACCTCCGCCCAGATGCTCGCCAGCTTCGCTTCCGTCCGCGTCCTCGGCGCCTCGTACGCGCTCCCCGCCTTCGGCGCCTCCGGCTCCGGCAGCGCCTTGCGGTCCACCTTCCCATTCGCATTCAACGGCAGTGCGTCCAGCACCATCACCACGCCCGGCACCATGTACTCCGGCAGCCCCTGCCTCAGCTGGGCCTTCAGCTCCTCCCCCTCCAGCCCCTCTCCCTCCTTCGCCACCACATACGCCACCAGCCTCTTCTCCCCTCCCTCCCCCTTCGCCACCACCACCGCGTCCTTCACCTTCTCCACGCGGCGCAGCGCTGACTCCACCTCCCCCAACTCGATTCGGAAGCCCCTCACCTTCACCTGGAAGTCCACTCGCCCCAGGTACTCCAGCACTCCGTCCCCCCGGTACCTCACCCTGTCCCCCGTCCGGTACATCCGGCTCCCTGCCGGGCCGTGCACCTCTGGGAGGAACTTCTCCGCCGTCAGCTCCGGCCTCAGCAGGTACCCTCGTGCCTGCCCCTCTCCCGCCAGGTACAACTCCCCCGCCACTCCCACCGGCACCGGCTCCAGGTACCTGTCCAACACGTACGCGCGCGTATTCGTCAGCGGCCGTCCGATGTTCGGCACCTCCCCCCGCCCCACCAGCGACCACGTCGAATACGTCGTGTCCTCCGACGGGCCGTACAGGTTGTACAGCTTGCTCACCGACCCAACGCCGTACACCGCCTTCGCCAGCGTCTCCGGCAGCGCTTCTCCCGCCAGGTTCACCACTCGCACCGTCTCCGGCACCGCACCCAGCCTCACCAGCTGCGCCATCGCCGACGGCACCGTGTTGACGAGCGTCACCTCCGCCTCTGGCTTCTCTTCCGCCAGTTGCAGCGCGTTCCTCACCACCACCACGCTCCCTCCCCTCACCAACGGCCCGAAGAGCTCGAAGACGGAGAGGTCGAAGTTCAGGCTCGTCGCCGCCAGCACTCCCTTCATCTCCTCTTCCTCGAATCTCTTCTGGGCCCACCCCAGGAACGCCACCGCGTTCCTGTGTGTCACCGCCACTCCCTTCGGCCTCCCCGTGCTTCCCGACGTGTAGATGAGGTACGCCACGTTCTCCGCGCGCACCTGCGTCACTGGCGCTTCCTGCGACTCCGT
>NZ_JAAAPJ010000039.1 GCF_009909145.1 Corallococcus silvisoli | reverse complement strand
GCCCAGCCCGACGCTCCCCTCTCCTCCCTCGAGCTGCTCTCCTCCTCCGAGCGCCAGCAGCTCCTCCTCGACTGGAATCAGACAGACGCGGACTTTCCTCGCGACACGTGCATCCACCACGTCGTCGCCGCCCAGGCCCGCCTCACTCCTCACGCCGTCGCTGTCCGCATGGCCGGGCGCACCGTCTCCTACGCGGCCCTCGATGCCTGGGCCCACCAGCTCGCCCTCCACCTGCTCTCGGCGGGTGTCTCACGGGGTAGCCGCGTCGCAGTCCTCGCGGAGCGCTCCCCCGAGTTGGTCGCGGGCCTTCTCGCCGTGCTCAAGGCCGGTGCCGCCTACGTCCCCGTCTCTCCCGGCGTTCCCCCAGATCGCCTCGCCTTCATGCTCGAGGACAGCGCCTCCTCTGTCCTCCTCGCTCCCCGCCACCGGCTTCCCTCGCTCGCCTCCGTCTCCGCCCACGTCCTCCCCCTGGAGACGGACTTCCCCTCGGACGCGTCGCCCCTCCCCGTAACACCCGTGGGTCCGGACGACCTGGCCTACGTCATCTACACCTCCGGCAGCACCGGCCGACCCAAGGGCGTCGCCGTGCACCACCGCGGGTTGATGAACCTCGTCTCCTGGCACCAGCGCACCTACGCGCTGTCCCCTGACGACTCCACCGCGCTCACCGCGGGCGTCGCCTTCGACGCATCCACCTGGGAGGTGTGGCCCTCCCTCGCCTCTGGCGCCTCCCTCGTCGTCCCTCCGGATGCCGTCCGCGCCGAGCCCGCGCTCCTCCTGAGCTGGCTCGCCACCGAATCCATCACCACCTGCTTCATGCCCACGCCACTCGCCGAGGCGGTCCTTCGCGAGGAGTGGCCCAGGCCCATCGCCCTGCGCGCCCTGCTGACGGGCGGCGACGCCCTCCACCACGGCCCGCCGCCCTCCGTGCCCGCCTCACTCTTCAACCACTACGGCCCCACCGAGAGCACCGTCGTCGCGACCTTCACCCCCGTCTCCGCTTCTCGCGACGACGGCGCACGTCCGCCCATTGGCCGCCCCATCTCCAACACCCGCACCTACGTGCTCGACGCACGGCTGCGCCCCGTGCCTGTCGGTGTCCCTGGAGAGCTCTTCCTCGCCAGCGAAGGCCTCGCTTGGGGCTACCTGGGGCAGCCCGCCCTCACCGCGGAGCGCTTCCTCCCACACCCCTTCTCCTCCACGCCCGGCGCCCGCCTCTACCGCACCGGCGACGTCGTCCGCTGGCGCGCCGACGGCCAGCTCGACTACCTCCAGCGCCTCGACTTCCAGGTGAAGATCCGCGGCTTCCGCATCGAGCTCGGTGAAATCGAAGCCTCCCTCCTCAACCATCCCCAGGTGCACGAGGCGGTCGTCCTCGCTCGGGAGGACTCGCCTGGTGACAAGCGGCTCGTCGCCTACGTCGTGCCCACCTCCGGTCACGTCTTGGACACCTCCGTGCTGCGCGCGTTCCTCAAGGAGCGACTGCCCGAGTACATGGTGCCCGCGGCCTACGTGGGGATGGAGTCCCTTCCGCTCAACGCCAACGGCAAGGTGGACCGGAAGGCCCTCCCCACTCCCGACGCCTCGCCCCGCGCGGACTTCATCGCGCCTCGCAACCCCACCGAGCAGAAGCTCGCGGAGGTCTTCGCCCAGGTGCTCCGCGTGGAGCGCGTCGGCATCCACGACGACTTCTTCGCGCTCGGCGGCCACTCCCTTCTCGCCACCCAGCTCGTCTCTCGCGTGCGGGCCACGCTCCGGCACGAGTTCCCCGTGCGTGCGCTGTTCGAGGCCCCGACAGTCGCCGCGCTCGCCGAGCGAATCGACTCGATTCCAGCCGCCCCCTCTTCGACACCGATTCGCATTCCCCCCCTGCATGCCACCACCGCGCCGTTGTCCTTCGCGCAGCAGCGCCTGTGGCTGTTGGATCAACTCCGGCCGGGCAGCGCCGCGTACAACATCCCCACGGCCTTGCGCCTGAAGGGTGCACTCGACGGTGCGGCCCTGCGGCGCGCCTTCGAGGCATTGGTCGCCCGGCATGAGACGCTACGCACCACGCTCTTCCAGCAGCAGGGGCAACCCGCGCAGCGCATCCACTCGCCCGCGACGTGGACGTTGCCGCTCGTGGATCTCTCCGCCCTCCCCGAAGCCCAGAGGGAAGAGGAGGCACGCAGGCTCGCCGCTGAGGAGGCGCAGCGTCCCTTCGACCTGGGAGTGGGACCGCTCCTGCGAACCTCGCTGGTGCGCTTGAGCGAAGCAGAGCATGTGCTGCTCGTGACGATGCACCACATCGTCTCCGACGGCTGGTCCATGGGCATCCTCGTTCGCGAGATGGTGGCCTTCTACGAAGCCTTCATCACGGACAGGACGCCGGCCCTCGCGCCGCTGCCCGTGCAGTACGCGGGCTTCGCGGTCTGGCAGCAGGGCTGGCTCCAGGGGGAGACACTGGAGGCACAGCTCGGCTACTGGAAGGCTCAGCTCGGGGGGGCGCCCGTCGCGTTGGAGCTGCCGACGGACCGACCGCGTCCGCCCGTGCAGTCACACCGGGGTTCGACGGTGTCCGTGCACGTGCCGTTGCCCGTGTCCGAAGCCATCAAGACGCTGGCTCAGCGCGAGGGGGCTACGCCGTTCATGGCATTGCTCGGCGCGTTCCAGCTCCTCCTGTCGCGCTACTCCGGGCAGGACGACATCCGCGTGGGCTCCCCCATCGCGGGACGCACGCAGGAGGAGACCGAAGGCCTCATCGGCTTCTTCATCAACACGCTGGTGCTGCGTGCTCGCGTGGAGCCTCGAGCGACGTTCAAGCAACTGCTCGCCCAGGTCCGAGGCACGACGCTCTCGGCCTATGAGCATCAGCATCTGCCGTTCGAGAAGCTGGTGGAGGCCCTCCAGCCCGTGCGCGACCTGAGCCGCAGTGCGCTCTTCCAGGCCATGTTCGTGCTGCAGAACGCGCCCATCGAAGCACTCCAGATGCCGGGGCTGTCCTTCGAGCAACTTCCGCTCGATTCGCACTCGGCGAAGTTCGATCTCACGCTGACCCTTCAGGATTCACCCCAGGGGTTCAGGGGCGTCCTGGAGTACGCCACGGATCTCTTCGAGGCCTCGACCGTGCAGCGCATGGCCGGCCACCTCGGCGTGCTGCTCGAGGCCATCGC
>NZ_JAAAPJ010000038.1 GCF_009909145.1 Corallococcus silvisoli | reverse complement strand
GCCCAGCCCGACGCTCCCCTCTCCTCCCTCGAGCTGCTCTCCTCCTCCGAGCGCCAGCAGCTCCTCCTCGACTGGAACCAGACCGACGCGGACTTCCCTCGCGACCTCTGCTTCCACGACGCCTTCACCGCCCAGGCTCGCCTCACCCCCGACGCCCTCGCCGTCACCTGTCGCGACGACAAGCTCACCTTCCGGCAGCTCGACGCACTCTCCAACCAGCTCGCCCACCGCCTCCGGAAGCTCGGCGTCGGCCTCGAGTCCCGCGTCGTCCTCTGCCTCGAGCGATCCGTCCACTCGCTCGTCGCCCTCCTCGCCACCCTCAAGGCCGGCGCCGCCTACGTCCCCGTCGACCCTCGCTACCCGCGCGAATGGATCGCGCACGTCCTCGTCGACTCCGCGGCCCCCGTCATCCTCTCCCACCGCGGGCTTCGCGACGTCCTCCCGCCTCACTCCGCCCACGTCCTCTTCCTCGACTCCGACGACTTCTCCCTGGAGTCCGACGCCCCCCTCTCGATCCACGTCTCCCCGCAGCAGCTCGCCTACATCATCTACACGTCGGGCAGCACCGGTCGCCCCAAGGGCGTCATGGTGCAGCACCGCTCCGTCCTCAACCTCCGCCACGGGCTCGCCTCCGCCATCCACTCCGGCCGGGCCCCCGCCGAGCGCGTCAGCGTCAACGCGCCTCTCTCCTTCGACGCCTCGGTCCAGCAGCTCGTCCAGCTCCTCGACGGCCACACCCTCTGCATCGTCCCTGACGAAGCCCGCGCCGACGCGCGAGAGCTCGTCCGGCGCATCTCCCTCGACGCCCTCGACGTCCTCGACTGCTCTCCGGCGCACCTCCGCCTGTTGGTGGATGAAGGCCTCCTTCAGCGCGACTCGCTCCCCCAGCGCGCCCTCGTCGGCGGAGAGGCCGTCGACACCGACACCTGGCGCACCCTCGCGCAGCACCCCCGCCTGCGCGCCTTCAACGTCTACGGCCCCACTGAGTGCACCGTCGACGCCACCTCCTGCGCCTTCGACGCGTCGCCCACGCCCTCCATCGGCCGGCCGCTTCCCAACGTCCGCGCCTACGTCCTCGACGCCACCCTCCGCCCCGTCCCCGTCGGCGTCTCCGGCGAGCTCTTCCTCGGCGGCGAGGGCGTCGCCCGCGGCTACCTCAACCGCCCGGAGCTCACCGCCGAGCGCTTCATCCCCGACGCCTTCTCCTCTGCCCCGGGCGCGCGCCTCTACCGCACGGGCGACCTCGTCCGCTGGCGCGCGGATGGCTTGCTCGACTACCTCGGCCGCACCGACTTCCAGGTGAAGGTGCGTGGCTTCCGCATCGAGCTGGGCGAAATCGAAACCACCCTCCTCAAGCACCCGCAGGTGCACGCCGCCGTCGTCCTCGCTCGCGAGGATGTCCCCGGTGACAAGCGCCTCGTCGCCTACGTCGTCCCTCCCGAAGGCTCCGACGCGCCCTCGCCCGACGCGCTCAAGGACTGGCTCAAGCAGTTCCTCCCCGAGCACATGCGGCCCTCCTTCTTCCTCGTCCTGGAGGCCCTTCCCCTCAACTCCAACGGCAAGGTCGACCGCAAGGCCCTTCCCCCTCCGCTCCCCTCCTCCTCGGCCTCGACCTTCGTCGCCCCCAGCACCCCCTCCGAGGAGCTGCTCGCCTCTCTCTTCTCCCAGGTGCTCCGCCTCGAGCGCGTCAGCGTCCTCGACGACTTCTTCTCCCTCGGCGGCCACTCCCTCCTCGCCACCCAGCTCGTCTCTCGCATCCGCGCCGCGTTCCGACGCGAGCTTCCGGTGCGCGCACTGTTCGAAGCCCCGACCGTGGCCGCGCTCGCCCAGCGCATCGACTCCGAGCCCTCCTCCACCGCGTCGGCACTGCCGCGCATCCCCGCCGTGCGGGCCACCACGGCGCCGCTGTCCTTCGCGCAGCAGCGCCTCTGGTTCCTGGATCAGCTCACCCCCGGGGATGCGTCGTACAACATCCCCACGGCCCTCAGGCTCACGGGCCACGTGGACGTGGAGTCCTTGCGCCGCGCCTTCGAGACCCTGGTCGCGCGGCACGAGGCCCTGCGCACCACCTTCCGCGAGCACCAGGGACACGCCCTCCAGAACATCCACCCAGCGGAGCCGTGGACGTTGCCGCTCGTGGATCTCTCCGCCCTGCCCGAAGCGCAGCGCGAAGCCGAAGCCCGCCGCAGGGTCGCGGAGGATGCGCGCCAACCGTTCCACCTGGAGAACGGCCCGCTGCTGCGCACCGCCCTGGTGCGGCTGGCCGCCGAAGAGCACCTGCTGCTCGTGACGATGCACCACATCGTCTCCGACGGTTGGTCCATGGGCGTCCTCGTCCGCGAGCTGGTGGGCCTCTACGAGGCCTTCAGCGCGGGACACCCCCCTTCGCTCGCGCCGCTGCCCATCCAGTACGCGGACTTCTCCGCATGGCAGCGACAGTGGCTCCAGGGGGAGGCGCTGGAGACGCAGCTCGGCTACTGGAAGCACCAGCTCGCGGGCGCACCGTCCGCGCTGGAGCTGCTGACGGACCATCCGCGTCCGGCCCTCCAGTCGTACGCGGGTGCGTCCCTGGCCGTTCACCTCCCGCGAACACTGGCCGACTCCCTCAAGGCGCTGGCCGGGCGTGAAGGCGCCACGCCCTTCATGGTGCTGCTGGCCGCGTTCCAGGTCCTCCTGTCCCGGTACTCCGGGCAGGACGACATCAGCGTCGGCTCTCCCATCGCCGGCCGCACCCAGGCCGAGACCGAAGGCCTCATTGGCTTCTTCGTCAACACGTTGGTGCTGCGCACGCGGATGACGGCGGAGACGTCGTTCCGCGAGCTCCTCGCCCAGGTGCGAGGCACGACGCTCGCCGCCTACGAGCACCAGCACCTGCCCTTCGAGAAGCTCGTCGAGGCCGTGCAGCCCGTGCGCGACCCGAGCCGCAGTCCGCTCTTCCAGGTGATGTTCGTCCTGCAGAACGCGCCCACGGAGGCCCTGCGCGTCCCAGGCCTCACCTTCCAGCAAGCCGCGGCCGAGGCCCACTCCGCCAAGTTCGACCTCACGTTGACGTTGCAGGACTCGCCCGAGGGTTTCGTCGGCTGGCTCGAGTACAACACCGCGCTCTTCGAGCGCGACACCGTGGCGAGGATGGCCGGCCACCTGCGCACGCTGCTGGAGGCCGTGGCCGCGACGCCCGAGCAGTCCGTCTCCGCACTGCCGTTGATGTCCGGCGAGGAGCGACAGCGTCTGCTCGTGGACTGGAACGACACCGCCGTCGCCAGCCCCACGGACATCCCGGTCCACGTCCACTTCGCGCGGCAGGCTCAGCGCACGCCGGATGCCGTGGCACTCGTCATGGGGGATGCCACGTTGACGTATGCCCGGCTGGACGCGCGCGCGAACCAACTGGCCCATCACCTGCGGGGGGTGGGCATCGTCCCCGGTGCCCGCGTCGGCGTCGCCGTCGAGCGCTCCTTCGAGCTGGTCACGGCGATCCTCGCCATCCTCAAGGCCGGCGCCGCCTTCGTCCCCGTGGACCGCAATGCTCCCGTGGACCGCATCGCGGCCCTGCTCGAGGACGCGGACGTCAGCGTGGTCGTCACCCACCAGCCCTTCGCGTCATTGCTGCCACCTTCGGGCACCCGCGTCTGGCTGGATGCCCAGGCCCAGGACATCGCCGCGCTGCCGACCCATGCGCCGGAGGTCCACGCGGACGGCGAGTCGCTCGCCTACGTCATGTTCACCTCCGGCTCCACCGGCCGGCCCAAGGGCGTCTGCGTTCCCCACCGCGGCATCACCCGCCTGGTGCTCGGCAGCTCCTTCATGCGCTTCGGGCCAGAGGAGACCTGGCTCCAGTTCGCGCCCATCGCCTTCGATGCCTCGACCCTCGAGCTCTGGGGCGCGTTGCTGCACGGCGCGAAGCTCGTCCTTGCTCCGCCCCGCACCCTCTCCCTGGAGGAGCTGGCCGCGCAGCTTCGCCACCACCGCGTCACGGTGCTGTGGCTGACGGCCGCGCTCTTCGAACAGATGGCGCTGCACCAGGGCGAAGTCCTCACGGAGGTCCCCCAGGTCCTGGCCGGCGGCGACGTGATGCCCTCCGCCCGGGTGCGTGAGTATCTGAAGCGACTGCCTCCAGGCGCCGCCTTCTTCAACGCCTACGGCCCGACGGAGAACACCACCTTCTCCACCGTCCACTTCCTCCAGCGGGACTCGGTGGTGGTGGGCCCGGTGCCCATTGGCCGGCCCATTCCCAACTCCACGGCCTACGTCCTCGACGCCCACCTGCGCCCCGTTCCCGT
>NZ_JAAAPJ010000037.1 GCF_009909145.1 Corallococcus silvisoli | reverse complement strand
CCACCTCCGCTCTCGTGCGGCCCGCGATGGGCGAACCCACGCTGATGTCGCCCTGCCCCGAGTAGCGCGACAGCAACACCTGCCACCCCGCCAGCAACACCATGTACAGCGACGCGCCTTCCCGCTGGGCCAGCGCGATCAACGCCTGTGACAGCTCCAGGGGCAGCATGAAGCCCAGCGTCGTCCCCGACTGCGTGCGCACCGCCGGACGCGGACGGTCCGTCGGCAGCTCCAGCACGGGCGGCGCTCCCGTGAGCGACCGCTTCCAATGGTCCACCTCGCGCTGGAGCGTCGCGCCCTGCAACCAGCCACGCTGCCATGCCGCGTAGTCCGCGTACTGCACCGGCAACGGAGGCAGGGTCCACTCCTGCCCCTGTGCCAGCGCGCCGTACATCGTGACCAACTCCCGGAGCAAGACTCCCACGGACCAGCCGTCGGAGACGGCATGGTGCATCGTGACGACGAGCACGTGGTCGCGCGCGTCCACGCGCAGCAGCAGGGCCCGCAGGAGCGGCCCCCGCGTCAGGTCGAAGGGCCGGGCCATCTCCACCTGCGTCTGGCGCCGCGCCTCCTCCTCCCGCTCCGCCCCGGACGACTCCAGGTCCACGGTCGCCAGCGGCACCTCCACCGACGTGTGGATGCGCTGGACCGGCTGACCCGACTCCTCCTCGAACGTGGTGCGCAGGGCTTCATGACGGCGCACGACCTCCTGCAGTGCCTGCTTCAACGCCTCCGCGTTCAACTCGCCCCGCAGGCGCACCGCCACCGGCACGTTGTAGAGCGAGCTGCCGGGGTCCAGCTGATCGATGAACCACAGCCGCTGCTGCGCGAACGACAGCGGTAGCGATGCCGGACGGATGCCGGCGGTCAACACGGGCACTCCGGAGCGCTGCAGCCGCGAGAGCCGGAGCGCCAGCGCCTCCACCGTGGGCGCCTCGAACAACAGCCGCAGCGGCATCTCCACGCCCAACGACGTGCGGATGCGCGACACCACTTGTGTCGCCAGCAGCGAATGCCCTCCCAGCGCGAAGAAGTTGTCCGTCACTCCCACTCGCGGGACTCGCAGCACCTCCGCCCAGACGGACGCGAGCTTCGCCTCCATCCGGGTGCGCGGGGCCACTGACGCGTCTCCCGCCCGGGCGGCCTCCGGCTCCGGCAGCGCCCTGCGGTCCACCTTGCCGTTCGCGTTCAGCGGCAGCGCGTCCAGCAGCACCAGCGCCGCGGGGATCATGTATTCGGGCATCCCCTGGCGCAGCCCCGCTCGGAGCGTGTCCACCGCCAGCGAGTGGCCCTCCTTCGCCACCGCGTAACCGATGAGCCGCTTGTTCGCGCCATCGCCGCGCACCAGCACCACCGCTTCGCTCACGCCCGGCTGCTGCGCGAGCGCGGTTTCGACTTCGCCCAGCTCGATGCGGAAGCCACGCACCTTCACCTGGAAGTCCAGGCGGCCCAGGTACTCCAGTTCGCCGGTGGCCAACCATCGGACCCGGTCACCCGTGCGGTACAGCCTTCCGCCGGGCTGCGCGCCCATGCCATCCGGAATGAAGCGCTCCGCGGACAGCTCTGGCCGCTCCAGGTAGCCGCGCGCGAGCCCCGCTCCCCCCACGAACAGCTCACCCGGTACGCCTACCGGCACCGGCTGCAGTTCGGGGTCCAGGACATAGCACTGCATGTTTGCCAGGGGCCGGCCCAGCACCGGCCTCACCGTGTCCGCGACGATGGGGCGCGCGGTGACGTCCACCGTGCACTCCGTGGGGCCATACACGTTGAAGGCCTTGAGGCTCGGGAGCGCCGCGAGCCGTGCCCACAGCGCGTCGTCCACCGCCTCGCCGCCCACGAGGACGCGCATGGGCCGGCGCGTCCCCAGCCCCTCGTCCAGCAACAGGCGCAGGTGCGCTGGCGTGCAGTCGAGCACGTCCACCTCCTGCGCCTCCAACCACGCCGCCGTGCGGGCCACGTCCTCGCGCACGTCGGCCGGCACGATGCACAGCGCATGGCCGTCCGCGAGCTGCACCAACTGCTGCACCGACGCGTCGAACGCCAGCGGCGCGTTGAAGCTCACCCGCACCGGAGCGGAGACATCCGCGAACGTCGTCGCCCGGTGCGCGGCGTGCAGGTTCATCATCGACGCGTGCTGCACCATGACGCCCTTGGGACGCCCGGTGCTGCCCGACGTGTAGATGACGTACGCCAGATGCGTCGGGAGGCTCACGCGGGACGGGTTCTCCCGCGACTGCCGCGCCAGCTCCTCATGGGGGCCCGCGTCGTCCAGGCACAGGACCTCCAGTCCCTCCGGGAGCTGCGCGGCGAGCCGCTGCTGGGTGAGCACCCAGCGCGCGCCACAGTCCTTCGCCAGCCAGCCCAGCCGTTCGGATGGCCACGCGGGATCCAGCGGCACGTAGGCGCCGCCGGCCTTCAGCACCCCCAGCGTGGCGACCATCATCTCCACCGAGCGCTCCAGGAAGAGCGCCACGCGCACCTCCGGGCCCACCCCGCGCTGGCGCAGCCAGTGGGCGAGCTGGTTGGCGCGCGCGTTGAGCTGGGCGAAGTCCAAGCGGTGCTCGCCATCCAGCACGGCGAGCGCGTCCGGAGCGAGCGACGCATGCGTCTCCACGCGCTCATGCAAGCACCCGTCCCAGGCGATGGCCCGGCCCGTGTCATTCCATGCGGAGACCACCTGCGCGCGCTCGGCGGCGGGCAGCAGGGGCAGACGGGATACACGCGTGTCCGGGCGCTCCACGGCTCCTTCGAGGAGCGTGAGCAGGTGCGACACCATCCGCTGGACGGTGCCCGCGTCGAACAGCTCCGTGCTGTACTCCAGCACGCCCGTGAACCCGCGCGGCAGCTCCATGAGCGTCACGCTGAGGTCGAACTTCGCGATGGGGCTCTCCGCTTCCACCGGCTTGAGCGCCAGGTCCGGCAGCCGCAGCTCTCCCATCGGCATGTTCTGGAGGGACAGCATCGTCTGGAAGAGCGGCGTGTGGCTGAGGCTGCGCTCCGGCTGCAAGGCCTCCACCAGCTTCTCGAACGGCACCTCCTGGTGCTCGTATGCATCCAGCACCGTCTCTCGCACCTGCGCGAGCAGCTCGCGGAAGGTCAGGCGGCCCTCGACGTTCGCGCGCAGCACCAGCGTGTTGACGAAGAAGCCAATGAGCCCTTCCAGCTCCGAGCGCGTCCGGCCCGCGATGGGCGAACCCACGCTGATGTCCGTCTGCCCGGAGTAGCGCGCCATCAGCACCTGCCAGCTGGCGAGCAGCACCATGTACAGCGACGCCCCTTCACGCTGAGCCAGGGCCTTGAGGCCCTCGCCGAGCGCGCGGGGAAGGGTGAAGGTGTACGCCGCCCCCGCGATGCCTCGCTCGGCTGGCCGCGCACGGTCCGTGGGCAGCTCCAGCACCGGCGGCGCCCCCGCGAGCTTCTGTTTCCAGTAGCCAACCTGCCGCGCCAGCGCGTCTCCCTGGAGCCAGCCGCGCTGCCATGCGGCGTAGCGCGAGTACTGCACCGGCAACTCCGGCAGGGGCGACGGGCGGCCCAGGGAGAAGGCCGCGTACAGCGCGCCCACCTCGCGCACCAGCACGCCCAGCGACCAGCCGTCCGACACGATGTGGTGCATCGTCACCACGAGGACATGCTCGCGCGCCCCGAGCGCGAACAGCCGCGTGCGGAGCAACGGCCCACGCCCCAGGTCGAAGGGACGCATCATCTCCTGCTCGACCTGCCGGCGGGTCTCCGCCTCGCGGTCGGCTTCCTCGAAGGTCCGCAGCTCCACCCGCTCCAGCACCGGGGGCAGGGACGAATGGATCACCTGGATGGCCTGGCCATCCTGCTCCGCGAACGTGGTGCGCAGGGACTCGTGCCGGCGCACGACTTCGTGCAGCGACCGCTCCAGGGCGTCCACGTCCAGCGCGCCCTCCAGCCGCACCGCGACGGGCACGTTGTAGAGCGCCGTGCCCGGGTCCAACTGATCGATGAACCACAGCCGCTGCTGCGCGAACGACAGCGGCGGCGCCGCGTCCACGGCCACGTGCGCCAGCGTCGAAGCATGGGCCCGGCCCGCCTTCTCCACCTGCTGGGCCAGGGCCTCCACAGTGGGTGCTTCGAACAGCGCGCGCAGCGGCAGCTCCGCGCCCAGCTCCGCGCGGATCCGCGATGCCACCTGGGTCGCCAGCAGCGAGTGCCCACCCAGCGCGAAGAAGTCATCCTTCACGCCCACCCGAGGGACGTGCAGCACTTCGGACCAGATGCCCGCCAGCTTCGCTTCCGTCTCCGTGCGAGGGGCTTCGTACCCACGCTCCGAGCGAAGCACCTCGGGCGCAGGCAATGCCTTGCGGTCGAGCTTGCCGTTCGCGCTGAGCGGCAGTGCGTCCAGGACGCAGATGGCCGACGGCACCATGTACTCCGGCAGCTCCTTGC
>NZ_JAAAPJ010000036.1 GCF_009909145.1 Corallococcus silvisoli | reverse complement strand
CTGCTTCGCCTCGGCGCCGTCCCTCCCTCCGTCCGCGTCGTCAACCTCGCCGGTGAGGCGTTGCCGGAGACTCTCGCGAAGCAGGTCTACTCCCTGCCCTCCGTCCTCAAGCTCTTCAACCTCTACGGGCCCTCCGAGGACACCACCTACTCCACCGCCTCCCTCGTCCGTCGCGACGAGGTGCCCCTCATCGGCAGGCCGCTGCCTGCAACGCGCGCCTACGTCCTCGACGCCTCCCTGCAACCCGTCCCCGTCGGCGTCGCCGGTGAGCTCTTCCTCGCTGGTGAAGGCCAGGCTCGCGGCTACCTCCTCCGTCCGGAGCTCACCGCAGAGCGCTTCCTCCCGGAGCCTCACGGCCCTCCTGGCGGCCGCATGTACCGCACCGGGGACCGCGTCCGGTACCGCCCTGACGGCCGCCTCGAATACCTCGGCCGCATCGACTTCCAGGTGAAGGTGCGTGGCTTCCGCATCGAGCTCGGTGAAATCGAAGCAGCCCTCCGCCGCGCTACCGGCCTCAAGGACGCTGTCGTCATCGCCAGGGGCGAAGCTGCCGACAAGCGCCTCGTCGCCTACGTCACCCCTCGCGAGGGCCACTCCCTCGACATCGACTCCCTCAAGGCTCACCTGCGCCTCGGCCTCCCCGAGTACATGGTGCCCTCCGCCTTCCTCGTGCTCGACGCCCTGCCCCTCAACTCCAACGGCAAGGTCGACCGCAAAGCCCTCCCCGAACCAGAAGCACCCCAGGCCACCCACTCCTACGAGGCCCCTCGCACCGAGACCGAGGCCTCTCTCGCCTCCATCTGGGCTGAAGTCCTCCGTCTGCCCCAGGTTGGCGTGAAGGACTCCTTCTTCGAACTTGGCGGACACTCCCTCCTCGCCACCCAGGTAGTGTCTCGCGTCCGCTCCGAGTTCAACGTGGAACTCCCCCTCCGCGCGCTCTTCGAGTCCCCCACCATCGAAGCTCTCGCGGGGCGGCTGTCAGCCAGCACCGGCCCCCGAGTCCCCAAGCTCACCCCCGTCTCTCACGACGGCCCGCTGCCGCTTTCCTTCGCCCAGCAGCGCCTGTGGCTCTTGGATCAACTTCAGCCAGAGGACGCGTCCTACAACATCCCCACGGCGTTGAGGCTCACGGGCCGCGTGGACGTAGAGGCGCTGCGCCGCGCCTTCGAGGCGCTGGTCGCTCGCCACGAATCCCTGCGCACCACCTTCCGCGAGAACCAAGGCCACGCCATCCAGCATGTCCACGCACCGACGCCATGGACGCTGCCGCTCGTGGACCTCTCCTCGGTGCCCGAGCCTCAACGTGAGGCCGAGGCCCAGCGGAAGGTCGAAGAGGACGCGCATCAGCCGTTCCAACTCCAGCGAGGTCCGCTGCTGCGCACCGCCCTGGTGCGGCTGGGCGCCGAAGAACATCTGCTGCTCGTGACGATGCACCACATCGTCTCCGACGGTTGGTCCATGGGCGTCCTCGTCCGCGAAATGGCGGCCTTCTATGAGGCCTTCACCCAGGGCCGCGCCCCCACCCTGACACCCATGCCCATTCAGTACGCGGACTTCTCCGCGTGGCAGCGCCAGTGGCTGCAGGGAGAAACGCTGGAGGCGCAGCTGGGCTACTGGAAGCAGCAGCTCGCGGGCGCTCCGTCCGCGCTGGAGCTGCTGACCGACCATCCGCGTCCCGCCATCCAATCCCGCGAGGGCGCGACCCACTCTGTCCAGGTCTCGCAAGCGACGTCCAAGGCACTCAAGGCGCTCGCGCAACGTGAAGGCGCCACGCCCTTCATGGTGCTCCTGGCCGCGTTCCAGCTCCTCCTGTCGCGCTACGCCTCGCAGGACGACATCAGCGTGGGCTCGCCCATCGCGGGACGCACCCAGGCGGAGACCGAAGGCCTCATCGGCTTCTTCGTCAACACCCTCGTCCTGCGCGCGCGGGTCGCTCCCAAGGCGACGTTCCGCGAACTGGTCGCCCAGGTCCGCGCCACGACGCTCGCGGCCTACGAGCACCAGCACCTGCCTTTCGAGAAGCTCGTCGAGGCCGTGCAACCCGTGCGCGACCCGAGCCGCAGCCCGCTCTTCCAGGTGATGTTCGCGGTACAGAACGCCCCCACGGGGAGCCTCCGTGTCTCCGGCCTCACCTTCCAGCAGGTGACCGCCGAGATGCGCTTCGCCAAGTTCGACCTGACGCTGACGCTTCAGGACTCCCCCCAGGGCTACATCGGTGGGTTCGAGTACAGCACCGCGCTCTTCAAGCGGAGCACCGTGGAGCGGATGGCCCGCCACCTGCGCACGCTGCTGGACGCCGTGGCCACTGCCCCCGAGCAGCCCATGGCCGAGCTCCCGCTGCTCTCCAGCGAGGAGCGTCAGCGCCTGCTCGTGGACTGGAACCCCTCCGCGGTCGCCAGTCCCACGGACCTCCCCGTCCACGTCCACTTCGCCCGGCAGGCCGCGCGCACGCCGGATGCCGTGGCCCTCGCGCTGGGGGACGCCACGTTGACGTATGCCCAGTTGGATGCGCGCGCGAATCAACTGGCCCATCACCTGCGTGCGGTGGGCATCGTCCCCGGTGCTCGCGTCGGCCTCGCCGTCGAGCGCTCCTTCGAGCTGGTGGTGGCCATCCTGGCCATCCTCAAGGCCGGCGCGGCCTACGTCCCCGTGGACCGCAACGCCCCCGTGGAGCGCATCGCCGCCCTGCTCGACGACGCCGACGTCCGCGTCGTCGTCACCCACCAGCCCTTCGCCTCACTGCTGCCGGCCACCGGCACTCGGGTCTGGCTGGATGCCCAGGCCCACGACATCGCCGCGCTGCCGACCCATGCGCCGGACATCCTCCTCGACGGCCAATCGCTCGCCTACGTCATGTTCACCTCCGGCTCCACCGGCAGGCCCAAGGGCGTCTGCGTTCCCCACCGCGGCATCACCCGCCTGGTGCTCGGCAACACCTTCATGCGCTTCGGGCCTGACGAGGTCTGGCTCCAGTTCGCCCCCTCCGCCTTCGATGCCTCCACTCTCGAGCTCTGGGGGGCGTTGCTGCACGGCGCGAAGCTCGTCCTCGCGCCCCCGCACTCCCTCTCCCTCGAGGAACTCGCGGCTCAGCTTCGCCACCACCGCGTGACGTCGCTGTGGCTCACCGCCTCGCTCTTCGAGCAGATGGCCCTCCACCAGGGGGAAGCACTCGCTGGCATCCCCCAGCTCCTCGCCGGTGGCGACGTACTCCCCGCCGCCAGGGTGCGCGAGCATCTGGCCCGGCTCCCTGAAGGCGCCGTGCTCATCAACGGCTACGGCCCCACGGAGAACACCACCTTCTCCTCCACCCACTCCCTTCACCGGGGCTCCCGCGTCGACGGCTCGGTGTCCATCGGTAGGCCGCTCTCCAACTCCACCACCTACGTCCTCGACTCCCACCTGCGTCCGGTTCCCACCGGCGTCGCGGGCGAGCTCTACGTCGGCGGGCAGGGCCTCGCCTGGGGCTACCTCCACCGGCCAGACCTGACCGCGGAGCGCTTCGTCCCTCACCCGTTCGCCACCACGCCCGGCGAGCGCCTCTACCGCACCGGCGACAAGGTCCGCTGGCTGGCGGATGGCACGCTCGACTTCCTGGGCCGCATCGACTTCCAGGTGAAGGTGCGCGGCTTCCGCATCGAGCTGGGTGAAATCGAAGCCGGCCTCCGCGCCTCCAACGGAGTCAATGAGGCCGTCGTCATCGCCCGTGGCGCCGACGCGGACAAGCGCCTCTTCGGCTACGTCACCGCGCGCGAGGGCCACACGCTGGACACGGACGCGCTCAGGGCACAGCTCAAGCAGCGGCTGCCCGAGTACATGGTGCCCTCCGCGCTCCTGGTATTGGAGGCCCTGCCGCTCAACGCCAATGGCAAGGTCGACCGCAAGGCCCTCCCGGAGCTGGGGAACGTCCCGCGCGCCTCCGCCTTCGTCGCCCCGCGCACTCCCACAGAGGAGAAGCTGGCCACCCTCTTCGCCGAAGTGCTCCGCGTCGAGCGCGTCGGCATCCACGACGACTTCTTCGCGCTCGGTGGGCACTCGCTGCTGGCGACCCAGCTCATCTCCCGCGTACGCGCGGCGTTCTCGGTGGAGCTGCCGCTGCGGGCCCTCTTCTCCGCGCCCACGGTCGAAGGCCTCGCGCCAGCGCTCGAAGCAGCCCGCTCCGCCGCCCACCGCGCGCCGCCCCTGCTGCCCTCCACGCGAGACGGAGTCCTTCCGCTCTCCTTCGCGCAACAGCGGCTCTGGCTGGTGGATCAGCTGCAGCCCGGGGACATCTCGTACAACATCCCCGCGGCGCTGCGGCTGACAGGTCGTCTGGACGTGGGGGCGTTGCGCCGCGCGTTCCAGGCCCTGGTCGCCCGGCACGAGACGCTTCGCACCAGCCTCTCCGCGCCTCACGAAGAGCCGTCGCAATGCATCCAGGAGCAGCTCGACTGGGACCTGCCCGTCATCGACCTGACCTCGGTCCCCGAGTCGCGGCGCGACGCGGAAGCCGAGCGCGTGGCGACCGCGGAGGCCCGCAAGCCGTTCCACCTCGTCACGGGGCCGCTGATGCGCAGCAGCCTGGTGCGGCTGGCGGAGGACTCGCACCTGCTGCTGGTGACGATGCACCACGTCGTCTCCGACGGCTGGTCCATGGGCGTGCTCGTCCGTGAGGTGGCGGCCCTCTACGAGGCCTTCTCCACCGGACAGACGCCGTCGCTCCCGCCGCTCCCGGTGCAGTACGTCGACTTCGCGAAGTGGCAGCGGGACTGGCTCCAGGGCGAAGCGCTGGAGTCGCAGCTCGCCTACTGGAAGCAGCAGTTCTCGGGAGCGCCCGCCGCGCTGGAGCTGCCCACGGACCACCCGCGTCCGCCCGTGCAGTCGCACCGCGGCGCCACGGTGGACGTGCGCGTCCCTGCCCAGCTCTCGAACTCCCTCAAGGCCCTGGCCCAGCGTGAAGGCGCCACGCCTTTCATGCTGTTGCTCGCGGCGTTCCAGGTCCTCCTGTCTCGCTACTCAGGACAGGACGACGTCCGCGTGGGCTCCCCCATCGCGGGACGCACCCAGGCGGAGACCGAAGGCCTGATCGGCTTCTTCGTCAACACCCTCGTCCTGCGCGCGCGGATGCAGCCACGAGACTCCTTCCGGCAACTGCTCGCCCAGGTGCGCGGCACCACGCTCGCCGCCTATGAGCACCAGCACCTGCCCTTCGAGAAGCTTGTCGAAGCCGTGCAGTCCTCGCGTGACCTGAGCCGCGGCGCGCTCTTCCAGGCGATGTTCTCGCTGCAGAACACTCCCATGGAAGCCCTGCGCGTCCCGGGCCTCTCCTTCCAGGCCGTCACGGTGGACACGCGCTCATCCAAGTTCGACCTCACCCTGACGCTGATGGAGTCTCCCCAGGGCTTCGTCGGAACGTTCACCTACGCCACGGATCTCTTCGAGGCCTCGACCGTGCAGCGCATGGCCGGCCACCTCGGCGTGCTGCTCGAGGCCATCGC
>NZ_JAAAPJ010000035.1 GCF_009909145.1 Corallococcus silvisoli | reverse complement strand
CAAAAGTCGCGAAGCAGGACAAGCGGCTCGGTCTTTGAAAACCAAATAGCAAGCCCAAGAAGTAATGGATTGCGGAAACCGCAGTCAATTTTTTGAGGGCGTCTCACTCCGAGAGCAGCGCTGAAAAGCGCAGCGAGGAGGAGATGCCGACGAATCAGCGAGCCGAGACTCCTTAGCCGGGTCTCGGGGAACGCCGGTTCAAGCAAACCAAGAATACAATTGGAGAGTTTGATCCTGGCTCAGAACGAACGCTGGCGGCGTGCCTAACACATGCAAGTCGAGCGCGAATGGGGAAACCCTAGTAGAGCGGCGCACGGGTGCGTAACACGTGGATAATCTGCCTGGATGCCTGGGATAACCAGTCGAAAGATTGGCTAATACCGGATAAGCCCACGGTCTCTTCGGAGACTGAGGGAAAAGGTGGCCTCTGTATACAAGCTATCACAACCAGATGAGTCCGCGGCCCATCAGCTAGTTGGCGGGGTAATGGCCCACCAAGGCAACGACGGGTAGCTGGTCTGAGAGGACGATCAGCCACACTGGAACTGAGACACGGTCCAGACTCCTACGGGAGGCAGCAGTGGGGAATTTTGCGCAATGGGCGAAAGCCTGACGCAGCAACGCCGCGTGTGTGATGAAGGTCTTTGGATTGTAAAGCACTTTCGACCGGGACGAAAACCCGGAGGCTAACATCCTCCGGCTTGACGGTACCGGGAGAAGAAGCACCGGCTAACTCTGTGCCAGCAGCCGCGGTAATACAGAGGGTGCAAGCGTTGTTCGGAATTATTGGGCGTAAAGCGCGTGTAGGCGGCTTTGCAAGTCGGGTGTGAAAGCCCTCAGCTCAACTGAGGAAGTGCGCCCGAAACTGCAGAGCTTGAGTGCCGGAGAGGGTGGCGGAATTCCCCAAGTAGAGGTGAAATTCGTAGATATGGGGAGGAACACCGGTGGCGAAGGCGGCCACCTGGACGGTAACTGACGCTGAGACGCGAAAGCGTGGGTAGCAAACAGGATTAGATACCCTGGTAGTCCACGCCGTAAACGATGAGAACTAGGTGTCGTGGGAGTTGACCCCCGCGGTGCCGTAGCTAACGCATTAAGTTCTCCGCCTGGGAAGTACGGTCGCAAGACTAAAACTCAAAGGAATTGACGGGGGCCCGCACAAGCGGTGGAGCATGTGGTTTAATTCGACGCAACGCGCAGAACCTTACCTGGTCTTGACATCCTCGGAATCCTTCAGAGATGAGGGAGTGCCCGCAAGGGAACCGAGAGACAGGTGCTGCATGGCTGTCGTCAGCTCGTGTCGTGAGATGTTGGGTTAAGTCCCGCAACGAGCGCAACCCTCGCCTTTAGTTGCCACGCAAGTGGATCTCTAGAGGGACTGCCGGTGTTAAACCGGAGGAAGGTGGGGATGACGTCAAGTCCTCATGGCCTTTATGACCAGGGCTACACACGTGCTACAATGGCCGGTACAGAGCGCTGCAAACCCGCGAGGGGGAGCTAATCGCAGAAAACCGGTCTCAGTTCAGATTGGAGTCTGCAACTCGACTCCATGAAGGCGGAATCGCTAGTAATCGCAGATCAGCACGCTGCGGTGAATACGTTCCCGGGCCTTGTACACACCGCCCGTCACACCATGGGAGTCGATTGCTCCAGAAGTCACCTCACCAAGAGGTGCCCAAGGAGTGCTCGGTAACTGGGGTGAAGTCGTAACAAGGTAGCCGTAGGGGAACCTGCGGCTGGATCACCTCCTTTCTAAGGAGACCGGGCATCGGGCTCACTCTTCGGAGGAGCAGGCGATGCCAGCAGCCTTCGGGCTGTCAGGTCTACTAGGTCAATGTTTCCGGTAAACAATCCATTATGAACTTCGGGCTTGCTGTTTGGTTTTGAAGGACTGAGCGAGGTTGGCTCGGCTCTTTGAGAATGAAGGACGCTGTAGGGTTCGCCGATGCTTTAGCCCCGCTTGGGCCTATAGCTCAGCTGGCTAGAGCGCGCGCCTGATAAGCGCGAGGTCGGTGGTTCAAGTCCACCTAGGCCCACCATTTTCCCTCACTGGAGGGAAGGAAGCGGGTGGTGCCGACGCGAAGAGTCGGGGCTGTAGCTCAGCTGGGAGAGCGCCAGCTTTGCAAGCTGGATGTCGTCGGTTCGAACCCGATCAGCTCCACAAGTTACCTGCGGTAAGCAGGGACGTTCTTTGACAAGTGCATACGAAGGGTAAGTTGCAATTTCTGCTGAGTGAAGTTCTCAACAGAAGTGCCGACTTCGAAATGAGTCTTACCAGGCGCCGCGAGGCAGCCGGGTGGGGCGAAAGCGAAGTCTCCCACTTAAGAAGAAGCAGTGAGAATCAAGCAATAAGAAATGTCTTCCGGGCCTGCTGCGAAGAGCAGGGGTCTGGGCCTTGGTCACGAGTTTCGACAATCCGCCGGGAGGCGGGCGTGACGACAAGAGATCAGGGCAAGTAAGCTACTAAGGGCGTGCGGTGGATGCCTAGGTGCCAAGAGGCGATGAAGGACGTGGGTGGCTGCGAAAAGCTTCGGGGAGTTGCCAACCAAACGTTGATCCGGAGATGTCCGAATGGGGAAACCCAGCGCGGCGAATAGCTGCGTTACTGCAAACTGAATTCATAGGTTTGCAGAGCAAACCAGGGGAAGTGAAACATCTCAGTACCCTGAGGAAGAGAAAACAATGAGTGATTCCCAAAGTAGTGGCGAGCGAAATGGGAAGAGGCCAAACCAACGTCATGCAAATGGCGGTGGGGTAGCGGGTCCGCGGTAGGACTTTGACAGGCTAGTGGAAGCGTCCTGGAAAGACGCACCAAAGAGCGTGATAGTCGCGTACACGAAAGCCAGTTGGAGCTGAGCGGGTTACCCAAGTAAGACGGGACACGTGCAATCCTGTCTGAATCTGCCGGGACCATCCGGTAAGCCTAAATACTCCTTGGCGACCGATAGTGAACAAGTACCGCGAGGGAAAGGTGAAAAGAACCCCGGTGAGGGGAGTCAAAAGAACCTGAAACCGCATGTCTACAAGCAGTTCGAGCACTACGGCGCAAGCCAGTGCGAGAGCGTACCTTTTGCATCATGATTCGGCGACTTAATATACGTAGCGAGGCTAAGCCGATAGGTGGAGCCGGAGCGAAAGCGAGTCCGAACAGGGCGCTAAGTTGCGTGTATTATAACCCGAAGCGGGGTGATCTACACATGGCCAGGTTGAAGTGCGGGTAACACCGCATGGAGGACCGAACTCATGAAAGTTGAAAATTTCTGGGATGAGCTGTGTGTAGGGGTGAAAGGCCAATCAAACTCCGTGATAGCTGGTTCTCCCCGAAAGATATTTAGGTATCGGCTCGGGCAATTCAATGCCGGAGGTAGAGCACTGGAACGGCTAGGGGTCTCACCAGATTACCAAACCGTACCAAACTCCGAATGCCGGCAATTGTTATCCCGGGACGCAGTCAGTGGGTGATAACGTCCATTGGCAAGAGGGGAATAACCCAGACCGACAGCTAAGGCCCCCAAATCTAGTCTAAGTGAACACTAGAAAGGATGTGGCAGGTCATTGACAACCAGGAGGTTGGCTTAGAAGCAGCCATCCTTTAAAGAAAGCGTAATAGCTCACTGGTCAAGACAGGCCGCGCCGAAAATGTAACGGGGCTCAAGACTAGTGCCGAAGCTTCGGGTCACATACGTCAGGCGTATGTGGCGGTAGGGGAGCGTCCCAGTTGCAGCGAAGGTAGACCGAAAGGGCTGCTGGAGCGACTGGGAGTGCTGATGCCGAAATGAGTAGCGATAAAGGGGGTGAGAAACCCCCTCGCCGTAAACCCAAGGTTTCCTGGGTCAAGTTAATCTTCCCAGGGTTAGCCGGGTCCTAAGCCGAGGCCGAAAGGCGTAGGTGATGGCAAGCAGGTTAATATTCCTGCGCCATCTTGCAGACGTTGAACTGAGGGAGGACGGAGAAAGCTAGGCGAGCTGACCGGTGGTTGTGTCAGTCTAAAGGCGTAGGGGTGTCGCGTACGAATAAAGGCGCGGCAGTCATCCCCGAGACCCCATGGCGCCCCGCAAGGGGTAAGTCGCTGATGCTCTGCTTCCAAGAAAAGTCCCGCAGGGAGTCTGCAGGGTGTCCGTACCGCAAACCGACACAGGTGGGTGAGGAGAAAATCCTAAGGCGCTTGAGAGAACTCTCCTCCAAGGAACTAGGCAAATTTCCACCGTAACTTCGGAAGAAGGTGGGCCTCTGGTAGGTGTAGGCGTACAGCCGAAGCCGAGAGAGGTTGCAGAGAAATGGCGGTAGCGACTGTTTACCAAAAACACAGGACTCTGCGAAGGCGACAAGCCGACGTATAGGGTCTGACTCCTGCCCGGTGCTGGAAGGTTAAGGGGATTCGTCAGCCGCAAGGCGAAGCGATGATCCGAAGCCCCAGTAAACGGCGGCCGTAACTATAACGGTCCTAAGGTAGCGAAATTCCTTGTCGGGTAAGTTCCGACCTGCACGAATGGAGTAACGACTTCCGCACTGTCTCGGAGAGGGACTCAGCGAAATTGAAATAGCTGTGCCGATGCAGTTTACCCGCAGCAAGACGGAAAGACCCCGTGAACCTTTACTACAACTTGACAGTGACACTAGGGATTGACTGTGTAGGATAGGTGGGAGCCTTTGAAGCCGGGCCGCTAGGTTCGGTGGAGGCAACGGTGAAATACCACCCTGTTGATTTCTGGTGTCTAACCATGTCTCGTCAGCCGGGACTGGGACACTGTCTGGTGGGTAGTTTGACTGGGGCGGTCGCCTCCCAAAAAGTAACGGAGGCGCGCGATGGTTCCCTCAGCCCGATTGGAAACCGGGCGTCGAGTGCAATGGCATAAGGGAGCTTGACTGCGAGACCGACAGGTCGAGCAGGTGCGAAAGCAGGTCATAGTGATCCGGTGGTCCTGAATGGAAGGGCCATCGCTCAACGGATAAAAGGTACTCCGGGGATAACAGGCTTATCTCCCCCAAGAGTTCACATCGACGGGGAGGTTTGGCACCTCGATGTCGGCTCATCGCATCCTGGGGCTGGAGCAGGTCCCAAGGGTTTGGCTGTTCGCCAATTAAAGCGGTACGCGAGCTGGGTTCAAAACGTCGTGAGACAGTTTGGTCCCTATCTGCTGTGGGCGTAGGATACTTGAGAGGCTCTGACCTTAGTACGAGAGGACCGGGTTGGAGGCACCGCTGGTGTACCAGTTGTCTCGCCAGAGGCATCGCTGGGTAGCCATGTGCCGATTGGATAACCGCTGAAAGCATCTAAGCGGGAAACCGACCTCAAGACCAGGTATCCCGGGCGCAAGCCCCTGAAGACTCGTGGAAGACTACCACGTTGATAGGCTGGGTGTGTAAGCGCGGTAACGCGTTAAGCTAACCAGTACTAATAAGTCGAGCGGCTTACTTCCCCCCTTCTCTTGCATGCCCCCACGCGGGGAGTAAGGGACTCGGGGCCAAGGCCGAGGCCAGGACGCCACTAGCGCGTCCGCCCGGAAGACAGCTATTTTCACTCTTCTTCAGAAGAGGCTTCATTCAAGCAGAAGCTTGCAACTTACCCTTCGTATGCACCGTCAATCGCTTTTCCGGTGGCAATGTCGGAGGGGTCACACCCGTTCCCATCCCGAACACGGAAGTTAAGCCCTCCAGAGCCGATGGTACTCCGCGGGAAACCGCGTGGGAGAGTAGGTCGCTGCCGGATTCTTTTTGAAAGCCCCTGGTGCCTCATGGCGCCAGGGGCTTTGTCTTTGCGGGCTT
>NZ_JAAAPJ010000034.1 GCF_009909145.1 Corallococcus silvisoli | reverse complement strand
GCGCCTTCACCACCCGCTCGAAACCCTCCATCCACCGCTGCACTGTCCGCTCGTCGAACAGGTCCGTGCTGTACTCCCACAGCCCCGTCAGCCCCTCCGCCCCTTCCGTGAGCTGGAGGCTCAAGTCGAGCTTCGCGAGCCCGCTCTCCACCACGATCGGGCGCAAGACGAGCCCGGGGATGCGCACCTCCGACAGCGGCGCGTTCTGGAAGTTGAACGACACGCGGTAGAACGGCGTCTGTCCGGCCTCGCGACCGGGCTGGAGCGCCGCGACGACCTGCTCCAACGGAAGGTCCTGGTGCGCGTAGGCCTCCACGCACGTCTTCCGGACCCGCGCGAGCAGCTCCCGCAGCGTCGGGTTCCCCGCCAGGTCCGTCCGCATCACCAGCGTGTTGACGAAGAAGCCGATGAGGCCCTCCACCTCACGGCGGTTGCGCCCCGCGACGGGCGTCCCCACCGCCACGTCCTGCTGGCCTGACTCGTGCGCGAGCACGACCTCCAGCGCCGCCAGCAGCACCATGAAGGGCGTCAGGCCCTCCTTGCGCGCCAGGGCCTTGAGCGCTTCCCACGGTCCCTGCGTCATCCGGTACGGGAGGGCACCACCCCGCACGCCCACCGCGGTGCGCGGCCGGTCCGCTGGAAGCTCCAGCATCTCCAGTCCACCCAGCCGCTCCCGCCAGTAGGCGAGCTGCTTCTCCAACACCGCCTGCTGCGCGCTTCCCCGCTGCCAGACCGCCCAGTCCGCGTACTGGATTCGCGGCGCCACGAGCGGATCCGGCCGCCCCTGGCTGAAGGCGTCGTAGAGCGCCAGCAGCTCGCGCACCAGCACGCCCATGGACCAGATGTCGAAGACGATGTGATGCAGGACCAACGCCAGCACTTGATCGTGCGTGTCCAGCCGGAGCCACGTCGCCCGCAGCAGCGGCCCCCGCTCCAGGTCGAACGGCCGCAGCGTGTCCGCCTTCGCCAGACGCAGGGCCTCCGCCTCCCGCTCATCGGGCGGCAGGGTCCGCAGATCCACCGTCGCCACCGGCAGCGCCATCGCCGGGGCGATGCACTGCACGGGCTGTCCTCGCTCCTGCGTGAACGTGGTGCGAAGCACCTCGTGACGGTCGACCAGGACCTGAAGGGCGCGCTGGAAGGCCTCCATGTCCAGCGGCCCCGTGGCGCGCAGGACGATGGGCAGGTTGTACAGCGCCAGTCCCGGCTGGAGCTGATCGATGAACCACAGCCGCTGCTGCGCGAAGGACAGCGGCGGCGGCGTGGCCTTCTCCCGGAGCGGGATGGCGTCTGGCGGTGGACCGCCCGCGGCCTCCTGCTTCAACCGACGCAACAGCTCCTCGCGCTTCTCCGGGGAGAGATTGCCAAACCGCTGGACCAGTCCACTCATGGCGCCTTCTCCATCTCCGCCAGCAGGGCCTCGAGCCGACCTGCATCCACCTGGGACGCTTGCGCCTCGAGGACCGCGTTCACCACCCCCACCACCGTGGGCGTCTCAAAGAGGCCGCGGATGGACACCTCCACCGCGAACAGCTCGCGCAGCCGCGACACCACCTGCATGCCCAGCAGCGAGTGCCCACCCAACTCGAAGAAGTCGTCGTGGATGCCCACCCGGTCGATGCCCAGCAGCTCCTGCCACAGGTCCGCGATCTGCTGCTGGATGGCATCCTCCGGCGCCACGTAGCGCGTCCCCAGCGCCGGCCGCGCATGCGCGGACGTGGGGCGTCCTCGCGACGCTGGCGTGGGTCCACCCGCGGCGGGAGCGGACTCCGGGGTCAGGCCGCCCCGAGCCCTTCGCGCGAACAGGTCCCCGGTGGAGACGAGGATCCGCCCCGCCTCCCCCAGCCCGAGGATGCGCTGGAACGCGCGCCCTCCCTCTTCCAGCGTGAGCCCCAACCGCCCCGCCTCCCCGGTCCACCCGTCCCAGTCGACGCAGATCCACCGCGTGTCACCCTGGCGAGCCCGCAGCGCGGCGAAGGCATCCAGGAAGTGGTTGGCGGAGGCGTACGCCGCGAACCCGAGCCCCCCCAGCACCGTGGCCAGCGACGACTGGAGCATCACGAAGTCCAGGGGCACGGCCTCCAGCGCACGTGAGAGCGCGAGCACGCCGTGCACCTTCGCCTCGAACAACACGCCACACCGCGAGGTCGTCACCTCCGAGACCAGCACGTTCGCCGGAGGCCCCACCACGCCCGCCGCGTGGACGACGCCGTGCAAGGCGCCGAAGCGCTCGCGCGCCTGGGCCACCATGCGCCGGCAGTCCTCGTCACGGGTCACGTCCGCCGACACCACCAGCACCTCGGCGCCGGACCGCTCCAGGTCCTCCAGCGCTCGCAGCTTGCGCGACGTGGCGTCGTCGGGACCGTGCGCGGAATGCCACGCGTCCCAGGCCTCGCGCGCGGGCAACTCGCTTCGTCCCACCAGGACCAGGCGTGCCCGCGCTTCGGTCGCCAGACGCGACGCGAGCGCCAGCCCCATGCGGCCCAGCCCGCCGGTGATGAGATAGACGCCGCCCTCCCGCAGCAGCCCTCGGGTGGAGGGCTCCGGCAGGGCCAGGGGCGTGACGTCTTCCACCCAGCGATGCCGGCCGCGCAGCGCCACCATCGCGTCGCGCGGCTCCGCTTCCAGCTCGGCCACCAGCGCGTCCAACCATGGGCGCGCACCGGGCCCCCCCTCCCGCGGCGGCGCGGTGACGTCCACCGCGCGGCAGCGCCAGGCGGGTCCCAGCTCCTGGGGAAGGACGCGGCACGGCCCCAGCGACAGGGCCTGCGTGGGCTCAAGACACTCCTCGCCCGTCACGTCGTGGGCGCCCGTGGTGACCACCGTCAGGGCCACCTCCGCGCCGGGCCACCGGGCCTCCATCGCGCGCGCCAGATACAGGGGCGGGTAGAAGCCACGCCCGAGCACCGCCTCCACCCGCGCCCCATCGTCCACGCCGGTGCCGGTGTGCCCCCATCCATCCAGGAAGGCCACCCGTTCCGGCCGCGCGTCACCCAGCGCCTCGACGAGCCACGCGTGGTGCTCCGGGCGCGTGCCGTCCATGGCGTAGCGTCCAGGCCCCAGCGGGAGGAAGTCGCTTCCGGGCACCACCTCCACCACGGAGGCCCCGTCGCGCCGGAGCCGCTCCGCGACCGCGGTCCCCGGACCGTCCACGAACAACAACCAGCCGCCGCTCCCGCGCGACGGCTCCGGCCGCCGGGCCTGTCTCCAGGACAGCGTGTAGAACCAGCCCGCGGACTCCGGGCGCTTGGTCACGCGCCCTCGCGGATCATGTGCATCCCTCGCGGGCCCGGCCTCCACCCAGTAGCGCTGCCGCTCGAAGGGATAGGTCGGCAACGGCACGCGGCGTCGGGGCTCGGGGGCATGCAGCTTCGCCCCGTCGAGCCGGACGCCGGACAGCCACAGCCGCCCCGCCGCCGCCAACAAGGCCTCCAGGTCCGTGCGCGCATCCTGGGCATGGCGCATGGAAGCCACCACCACCGTCGGCGGCGTCTGGGCTCGCCGCGCCAGGGTCGCCAACGTGTTGCCCGGCCCCACCTCCAGCAGCGCTCGCGAAGGCTCCTCGAGCAGCGTCCGCACGCCTTCCTCGAAGCGCACCGGGCACCGCAGGTGTTCGACCCAGTAGTCCGGGCTCGTCGCCTGCGCGGGGGTGATCCACGTGCCGGTGACGTTGGACACCCACGGCAGCGTGGGCTCGGACCAGCGCACCGCGCGGAGGCGTTCGGCGAAGGCGCCCAGGATGGGCTCCATCATCGCCGAGTGGAAGGCATGCGACGTGTGCAGCCGGCGGCACGCGACGCCTCGCTGCTCCAGGCGCGCGGCCAGGCGCTCCACCGCCTCGAGCGCCCCCGACACCACGCACAGCGACGGCGCGTTGATGGCCGCCAGCGACAAGCCCGGCTCCAGCAGGGTCTGGACCTCCGCCTCGGGAAGGGGGACGGAGAGCATCGCTCCTGGCGGAAGCTGCTCGATGAGCGCGCCTCGCGCGGCGATGAGCGACAGGGCGTCCTCCCACCGCAGCACGCCCGCGAGGCAGGCCGCGACGTACTCGCCCACGCTGTGGCCCAGCATCGCCCGTGGTTTCACCCCCCAGGCCATCCACGTCCGGGCCAGCGCGTAGGACACGGCGAAGAGGGCGGGCTGGGTGAGCGCCGTCCTGCGCAGCTGGCGGTCCGCCTCCACCTCCCCATCCGGGGCGAGCAGCAGCGTGCGCAGATCCACCTTCAGCAAGGGCAACAGCAGCTCACTGCACGCGTCCAGGTGCTTGCGGAACACGGGGAGCTGTTCGTAGAGGCCGCGCCCCATGCCGGCGAACTGGGAGCCCTGACCCGGGAACAAGAAGACGGGTTGCCGCTCCGTCGCGGTCTCATGCTGGGTGAGCAGGCGGGACTCGTCCCGAGAGGCGAGCACCTGTCGCGCATCCTCCGCATCGCGGCAGACGAACGCGCGCCGGTGCTCGAAGCGGCGGCGGCCCACCAGCAGCGTGTGCGCCACGTCCGCCAGCGCCAGGTCGGGATGCTGGGACAGGTGCGACGCGAGCTGTTCAGAGGCCGCGTCCAGGGCCGCTTCGCTGCGCGCGGACAGCACCAGCAGGTGCGCGGTCCTCGAACCGGGGACGGCCGGGGCCTGGGGGGCCTCCTCCAGGATGACGTGCGCGTTGGTGCCGCCGATGCCGAACGAGCTGACGCCCGCCCGCCGTGGCGCGCCCCGCGACTCCCAGGGCCGCAGGGTGGTGTTGACGAAGAAGGGGCCCGCCGCGAAGTCGATGGCCGGGTTGGGCTGCTCGAAGTGCAGGCTGGGAGGGAGCTGCTGGTGGCGCAGCGCCATCACCACCTTGAGCAGTCCCGCGACGCCCGCGGCCGTGTCCAGGTGGCCGATGTTCGTCTTCAGCGAGCCGAGCGCGATGGTCCCCGGCGCGTTCGCCCTGGAGCGGAAGGCCTGGTTGAGGGCGGAGACCTCGATGGGGTCGCCCAGCGGCGTCGCCGTCCCATGGGCCTCGACGTACTGGATGTCGCCGGGCTTCACGCCGGCCACGCCCAACGCCTCGGTGATGACGGCCGCCTGACCGTCCGCGCCCGGCGCCGTGTAGCCCGCGCGCCCGGCGCCGTCGTTGTTGACGGCGGAGCCTCGGATGACGGCGTGGATGGTGTCGCCCTGCGCCAGTGCGTCCGTCAACCGCTTGAGCACGACGATGCCCACGCCAGAGCCCCGCACGGTGCCCTGCGCCCCTGCGTCGAAGGCGCGGCAATGCCCGTCCGGCGACAGGATGTCGCCCTCCTGGGCCAGGTACCCGGCGCGCTGGGGAAGCGAGATGGACACGCCGCCCGCGAGCGCCAGGCTGGACTCTCCCGACAGCAATGACTGGCATGCCAGGTGGACCGCCACCAGGGACGACGAGCAGGCGGTCTGCACCGCGACGCACGGCCCTCGCAGGCCCAGCTTGTGCGCGACGCGCGTGGGAAGGAAGTCCTTCTCGTTGCTGATGCCGACCTGGTACGTGCCGACCGCGCCAAGCAGCTCACGCTGGGGGATGAGCTGCGTGTAGAGGTAGGCCGGCGCGCCCGTGCCGGCGAACAACGACACGGCCCGCGGCCAGGATTCGGTGTCGTAGCCCGCGTGCTCCAGGGCCTCCCACGCGCATTCGAGGAAGAGCCGGTGCTGCGGATCGAGGATCTCCGCCGCGCGGGGGCTGAGGCCGAAGAAGGCCGCGTCGAACCGCTCCACGTCCTTCAGCGGGTACGCCGCTCGGACATAGCCCGGCCTCGCGGCGAGCGACGGATCCACGCCGGCGGCCTCCAGGTCCCGGTCCTCCAGCGGGACGAACGATTCCACGCCGTCTCTCACGTTGCGCCAGAGCGCATCCACGCCGTCCGCACCCGGAAAACGTCCGCTCATGCCGACGATGGCGATGGCTTCGTCGGAACCCGCTGGCTGATCACTCATCGACATCCTCCGACGACGGCGCTTCGGTCTGCTGCCGCACCATCCGGCGCTGTCCAGCGCGCGCCCTGCGTTGCACGAACTCCTCCTCCACCGCGGCTTCGTCGCCGGTCGCGACCGGTGCTGTGCGCTCGCGAACGCGCGTCACGAGCGACGCGATGCTGGAGTACTGGAACAGCTCCGCGAGCGGCACCTCGACCTCGAGGAGCCCGCGCATCCGGCTGTGGAGCTGGACCAGGGTCAGTGAGTTGCCGCCCAGGTCGAAGAACCGATCCTCCAAGCCGACGCGCTCGACCCCCAGCACCTCCTGCCAGAGGGCGGTGAGGTTCCGCTCAAGCTCCGTCGTCGGCGGCACGAACGCATGCGTGCGCGGCGTGGCATCGGCGCTCAGCGCGGGCAGCTTCGCCCGGTCCACCTTCCCGCTCGGCGTCAGCGGCAGCG
>NZ_JAAAPJ010000033.1 GCF_009909145.1 Corallococcus silvisoli | reverse complement strand
CTGATCACACGGCGACAGCCCGCGTCGAGCCTCTGCCGCTTGCCTGCTCCCTTGAAGTAACCTGATCGGCGCTCTAGATGCACGCGAATGATGTGGGAGTATCCGCCAGCGATCTGAACAGCCCGCGTCCATACATCCCCGTGCGGCAGAAATAGCCTGAGCAGCCTCCGCCGACCCTGTGGAATGGATTCCGAACTCGCGGTCGTGCTCAGCGAAGGGTAAGGAGTCCGAGGCAGCCTATCTTCGGTTCGGAACAGGAGAGTCCATGGTTTCGTGGAGTATCGTCACCGCGCTTCTCATCTCGGTATCGTCGGCCGACGAGGGGCCGACGCTTCCGCTCACCCTCTCGGATGTCTTCGCGGGAGAGTGCTCGACGTACGGCAAGAAGTGGGTGGCCCGCAAGCCAGTGTCCCTCAGGACGGAACCCTCGAGCGATGCTCCGGTGATACGTCAGATGGGTGCGCGGGAGTCGTTCGTGGCCTTGACTGGAAACGTCGTCACGCTCAAGGCAGGAGTCGTGCGAGTCACGGCGCCGACGAAGTTCCGCCCCATCATCGGCTTCGAGAAGTACGGTCCAGTCGAGACGGCGCAGAAGGGAGACCGGCTCTACCTGCTGCGCTTCAATGGCGAAAACGCCTTCGACATCTGGTTCAAGGGCAGGGTCATCCGCGATGTCGAGCCATTCTGGAATGTCAACACCCCCAGCATCTCCATCAAGGCCGAAGGCAAACCGACAGCAGTCGCCGAGTCATACCCAGAGAACCGTTGGTACGTCCGGGTGAAGGACGCCAAGGGACAGATGGGGTGGATTGACATGACCGGGGCGGAAATCGATGGCGTCGATGGTTGTGGCTGAGTGCGCTGGGCGGTCGGAGCTGTTGTCGCCTGCGCGGTTGCGCCCGCCCCCCCGCGGCTGTACCAGGTTGCCGCGAAAGAGAGAACCCGGCGCGCGGTGGATGTCCTCATCCTGAATCGTCGGCGGTGAGCTGCGATCTAGCGCCCACAGCGATTGACCTTGGAGACAGTCATCGTCAGGGCGTTGGCGAAGCCGTGGGCGTAACAGCTTTCGTGCCAGGACTGGGCGATCAACGGATCATTGAGCTGGGTGGGCACACGGGTCATCTGGAAGAACGAGCGGAATTCGCTGCCATGGAGTTGGGGACCATCGCGGTCTTCGTAGTTGCGGGCGTAGTTCTCGAAGGTGATGCGGTCCGCTCCGCTCTCCGCGACCACCCCACCCCAGTGATATTCCCACACCGGTGCACTGTAGACAGGCGGAGGAACAAGCGCCGCCGGGCGGGGAGCCACCTCGTCCCGCATCCGCATCCAGTTGCGGTGCTGGGCGTCCTGATAGCGCTCCATGGCGCCCACGGAGTACGTCTGGAACGCATCGCCCACCCGTGGGTCCGCATAGGCATTGAGGCCCAGACGAAAGAGGAGCTGCTCGTAACGCGTGCCGAGCGTGGGCCCGTTGAGGTTCACGCCGTTGAGCGTCATGGGAGCCTGGGCGCGGACCCGGTTCACCAGCCGGCCATAGTCGCGACCGATAGGGCCATAGTAGCCCGCGAGCGCCGCCATCTGGGCATTGGGGGTATTCGCCCCCACCAGCGCGTTCTGCAATCCCACCTGGTAATCGTTGACCGCGCGTTGCCGGGCCGCGGCGGCATTGGGTCCCTCTCCTTGTCCATGGAAGAGGAACGTGGTGATGAGTACCGCCAGCCTGAAGGGAATGTCGCCATGGGCCGCATAGGCATGGGCCCACCCTCCGAGCTGCCAGCGCGGCAGATTGAGGAAGAGCTGATTGCCGGACGGGTTGAACCTCACGGTGCGCTGCGCGTCCTGCTGCTCTCCCATCACCTTGCCGGAGATCTCATTGCAGTTCTGCGAGACGGCGGGCTCGATCTGCCCACCCTCGGACATCGCCACCTGGAACAGTCGCCTGGGCCCCGGGCCGGACAGAAAGGGCAGGCAGCCCGGCTGCGCGGGGGGGCCGATTTCGAGATAGCGCGGACCGGGGACCTTGGCGATCCGATAGCTGGAGCCCGCGGACCTCAACGCGCGGTTGCACCGGCCGATGGCGCTGTCCGTGGCGAAGAAGTACTTGGCCTGCGCGTGGTGGGGGTCGGTGTCCTCGATGGCGAGTTCGTTGTCGTCCGAGACCCGGAGCGTGACTTGCGGGTGCGGCCGCACCATGACGTTCGCCGTCCCTGCGTCGATGAGGAAGCTGTCCCCGTGCGTCTTCGGGAAGGGGTGGGGTCGCACTCCGTCCCGCTGCGTCTCGAACGTCGCGTTGTGGAGATTGACGTGCTGGGCCCCGAACTGGGCGTTCGGGATGACGTGGTACGCCTGAAGCGCGGGGGTGGGCGAAGCCCTTCGTCCCCAGGCTGCCCCCGGAGCCGCGAGGCGCGCACACGCCCCCGAGAGGGCCCGCACCGCCAGGGCTTCGGCCTCCGCTTCCAGGGCCGCATCCACGAGCAGCCCGGCCCCACCGTTCCCATGAGGTACGCGGCCTGCACGCTGTTGCAGCACGTGCACCAGCTCATGCGCGAGGATCCGGGTCCCGTGAGCCGAGTCGAGATCCAGTGCCCCTGGAGCGATGAGGATCTGCTCTCCCCAGCACACGGCCTCGGCCCCCAGCTCCGCGACCAGAGGATGCTCGTGGAGGCGCACGCCGCTCAGCTCGGCCCCAAAGGCGCGCTCGAGCCGGACACGCAACCCTCTCGGGAGTGCCCAGCCTCCAGCGCAGACCCGCTTCAGGTGCGACGGGGTGATCCAACGGTGCCGAACATCCAAGATCCGTGCTCCCAGGCTATCGGTGCATGTCCCGTGAAGGACGTATCGTACACAACGAGTTCCCAGCCCACGCGAGCGTCTGGCGCCGGACGGGTAGAACATCGGCCAGCATCCTTGGAATCCAAGGCATCCTTGGCTCCACCGAGGCTCTTGGCGTCCGCTGCCGAAAATCGGCCTGTTCATGCTGGCGCTCTTCGGCGGGAGGCCTCACTGAGGAGGAGTCGCCGCGACGCACTCGTACATGGAGGGCTCAGCGAAACTCGAGGTGCGGCTCGCCGTCCCTCTACCGTCTTCCGCCCGTCAGTTTCTCGCTTCGCCTTGGCGATATTTCCCAACACCTGGCACCTCCTTCGAGCCCGTCCCCCCGCGCAAGCTCATCGCCAAGCCAAGGAACGACTTGCGGCACGGCACGCCGAGCCAGGACGAGGTGGACAGGGCACTCGAATGGCTTTCTTCACCATGTCAGGGTGCAACGACTCGCGAGACAGCCCATCCGGACGGACGGCGGGGCGTCAATCGACGGTGGCGCGCGAAGTCGCTCGCGGCGACTTCGCGCGCTCTCACGGCGAGGTCAGGAGGTCCTGCTCTGTCTGCTCAGCAGCCCCTGCCGTACGCGAGCTGAAAGACGTCGCGGTCGGCGGTGTTGATGACGCCATTGCCGTCGATGTCCGCGGTCAGGAGGCCCGCGCTCCAGGCGCTGAGGAACGCGGTGCTGTCGACTGCGTTCACGACACCGTTCGCGTCAAAATCCGAGGCGCAGAAGAGCTTCAGGTCCAGGGCCCAGGACGCGGAGGCGGTCCCGGAGAACCGGCCATTCGCATCCACCAGCGCGGAGACATCCCCCTGGAGCGTGTACGGGCCCGCCGGCATCCAGCCGGTGCGGCTCACCGAGTCGGAGTCCGAGTCGCCGATGTCGATGGAGAGAACGGGAATCCCGCTCTCCAGGTTGGCGATGTAGAGCAGCGCGGTGGACCCACCGAAGCGGGTGCCGCCATTGCTGGCGTTCGAGGTGGCCTGCGCGTTCCCCGTGACGACATAGCGGGCGCGGCGGTTGACCTCGAAGGTGAGGTAGAAGTCCGCGTTGCCAACGCCCTGGCCGCGCGCGGAGCGGTCCAGCGCTACACCCTCGGCGGAGGTGGACACGGACGCGGTGATGCGCGAGGCGGTGATCGTGGACTGCTGCGTGCCGGAGGCGTTGGCGTCCACGCGGCTCCGAGAGCCTTCGTACTGGGTGTTGGCGTGGAAGGAGAGGCTCTCGTTGAACGCCGCGAAGCCGTTCGTGCCGCGCGAGTCCGACTGGACGACGTTCGTCACGGCATCCACCGCGGAGATGGAGGCCGAGACGGAGCGGCTGCCCTCGATGGGGGTGATGGTCTGGGCGTTCGCCGCCGTGGCGACAAAGAGGGGAACGGCACCCAGGCACAGGGACATGAAGCGCATGTGGACCTCCGTGTTGCGGGACAGGTTGCGGCGCGCACCATACGGCACCCTCCTGACACCCGGAGCATCCACCCGAAGGATGTTTCAATGACGTTTCATGACACTGCCCATCCGGTAGTCCAGGGCATTGGCTACGACCTGCCGCACTGGCCATCAGGCCCAGCTGGACACCTGATGTCCCGCTCGTGCGGCAGCAGCACGTCTTCAGATCGGAGCACTACCTGCGGGGCTCTCCGCGAGGTCTCCAGGCGGGTGTTAGCGTGCCCTACCGGAGGATTCCGCATGAAGGTTGCTACGACGATTCTGCACGTCGCCCACGACAAATTCGAACCCTACTGGAAGTACGATTCGAAGAAGGGACTGGGGGGATTCTCCTCGCCTTCCTTTGACTCGGCGACCGTTCGTTCGCGCGATACGGAGTTGGTGCTCGTCGATAAGGATGACCGGGGCAAGTTCGAGTCCTACCCCCCGACGGAGAAGAAAGCGGACGTCCGCGTCTATAATCTCCTGAATGAACTCATCTATTTCAATCGGACCGCCGACTTCAGCTCGGAAAAGTTGGCCAAAGTCAAACTGGCCTGCGAGACCTACCCGCAGATCATGATCTGCCTTCATGGCTACGCGCATGACGCAGTGAATGGCTATGCACGCAAGGGCGAAGGTCAACACAAACAGGAGCACCAGATCCACTACCGAAGCCTCGCCTATTTCATCTTCAACCTAATACGCGCCAGGTCCAAGGAGGTCCGAATACTGCTGTCAATGTGCTATGCGGCTCGCTCCGAGAATTACTCGACAAATCACGAGTTCCTCAAAGAAATCACGACGAAGGATGTACAATCATCGTTTGCCTATCGGTTTGGAAGCGAGCTCGCTCGCAAATTGCCGAAGCTTTCGTTGCGTCTCACCGCGCGGACCGGGGCCCTGGCCTTCGACTATGAAACGGGTAAGTCCCTGGTGCAGAAGGAGGATGCCATTCTCGCCAGTGAGTACCTGAAGGAGTTGCGCGCCGAGGTGCGAGAAATCGAAGAGACCAATGTGAAGAGCCGCAGCATCTCCGACATGATCGAACTCCAGAATCTGCTCAAAACCAAGACAAGGCAGCTCAGAACCATCGCAGATGGAACTCCGAAGACTCCGAAATATGGAAAATGGATCTACGAGTTCAACGGAAAGGACATCAAGGGGAAATTCAGCGTCAAGGTGACCAACAAGTATCCTCCGCATGAACTGTTGCGTCAGACCTGAACAGGCGGAGTGGGCGCTTTCGTCCCCAGCACCAGCATCGTTGGCGCCTCCGCTCGCTGAGCAGCGGAACCTGTCAACGTGAATGAGACAGTGAAGCGGAGAGATTGATGCGCAGCCGCCTGTGAGTTGGGGAGCTGCGCGGGATTTTTCATCCAGACGGCGTGCGGAAGAGCCTGGGGCTTCGGAGGGCCGTGGGGGAAGCGCTCGGGGTGAGCAGCGAAGGCGGCCGCGAGGCGCGACCGCAACAGCTCTCTCAACTTCCTCATGGACAGCCTCCGTGCCGCCATCTCTACCTCCGAATCGGAGGACGCAGTGGCTGCTGCTGCGCAGCGCCGTCAACGTTGAACACGCACTTCACCTCCCCTGACTTGCTCATCATCCATGACCTCGACCTGCGTGGCCTGACTCAAGACGAGCCGATGGACCTCCACGAAGTCGTCCGCCAGCGCTACGAGCGCAAGAGCACCGTCATCACCGCCAACCGATCCATCGAGGAGTGGGCGCCCCTCTTCAGCGACCCGCTCATGGCCAGCGCCACCATGGACCGCAATCCGCCTCCCTCCCGGCGGCGCGAGCCCTCGGCCGCCGACGCGCGGTAGCCCTCAGCGGATCCGCTTGGCCGACCCGCCCTCGACACGGTGTACCAGCGTGCCCGCGCACGTCACCCCGAGCGCTGGAGCCACGACACGCGCGACTGGACGCCAGCGGGACCTGGCGCCTCAACTCCTCACCGGACGCGCAGGAACTGAAACGCATCCGCTGAACCCTTTCACGCGACAGCTATCTTGACGCGCAGCACCGCGACGATGCCGCACCGAGAATCGCAACCCAAGATGTCCGAGTTCACCCCCTGCTTAGCGGGGTAGCCCCGGACTCTCTCGGCGTATGCCACCATGCCCCCCCTCTCCGCCATCCGCCGCCACGTGACGAAGAAGTCTTTCCCGTCCCTTCGAGCGGATTACCTGCCCGCACGCCAGAGGAGTCCCTCCAACCCCAGCGCGATGGAGCCAAGCGGACAGCAAGCAAGTCAGCAATGGCGCACGCGGGCAGCGCTCGTCCAGCGCCCGAGCGAATTCTGACCATCCATGCCCAATCGAAACACTACGTATTTACAGACTTCCATGAGTATGAGATTAATCAGCCGTAGTCCCCTCACCCCAAGGAAACCTATGCACATCAGCCGGGCAGTCATTGTCATTGCGGCGGTTGTAGGACTCGTTGGCTGCGGAAGCGACGCTCTCGGAGACGGCTCTATCATTGAGCGGTTTTCCCCTGGCTCGGACAAGGTCGAGACGTTCATCCCTGGCACTCCGGAGTACGAGAGCTTGGTGAATGCCCTCCCTTCAGAACAGAGCCAGTCTCTCGCGGAGCATGAAATGGAGGAGGATGGCGAGGGGCGGAGCTGCTCCTCGAGGGATGGCAAGAAGGACTGCTACTGCACTGGCAGTTGCTCTCGCGATGAACACACCTGTACCTGCAGCTAGCTAAAGTGACTCCACTGGCGCCAGTTCCCCAACAGGGAACTGGCGCCAAGAAACGACATGAGCGCACTCCTGACGCCCTTGGGAGAAGCCGCGCGGGAGCGTCCCCGGCCGGACTCTGCGGCACCGGGCACGGGATGGCCTCGCGCTCGCGGTGGCACGAGCACGACGTCACGGCTCACGATGCAGGAGGCTCTCGACCCACTCTGGTGTCCCTCGCGGAGCAGTTCCAGCGCCTTCACCCGCTGCTGGAGCCGGAGCTGCGCAGGTGTCAGCCCATCCGGACGGTCCCCCTCTCACCGTGCCTCAGCCGGGACCGTTCGCACGGAATGCACTTGCGACACTTCGTCTTGAGCCCTCCGGGCCACGGGCGCCCTCCGCAGGACGTAGGCCAGCGCTGCCGCCGTCAGCTTGTCCCAGGGCGTGGCGTAGGGCTCGCGCAGTGGCTCCGCCACGTACCCGCAGCGGGAGCAGCGCCAGCCCCCTAAGAGGGGGGCAGTCGCGGTTCGCGCGCTCGGCCAGGGGCGACGGGATGGTGGGTGGCAGGCCCGCCTTGCGCTCAGCGCGCGAAAGTGGCCGCTGGAATTGACGCTCACGCACCCACTTCACCCACTCGGCATGGGTTGCACGGTGCAAGCCCTACGCGCTGCCGGAAGTCCGCGACGGGATCTCGAGCAGCTGTCCCGCTCAGTTCCTGCCGCGGGCAGAGGGACCCAGGTGCCGAGTCCGCGCCCAGCTTCGCGACTGGCAGCACGCCGGAAAACTTCTCGTTGCCTGCTCGGCGCCCCGGCCTTCCAGGAGAGATTTTCCTGGAAGACCGGGCACTTACGAGAGCGCGCGATGCAGGATTCGAACCTGCGGCCTTTGGCTCCGGAGGCCAACGCTCTATCCAGCTGAGCTAATCGCGCAGAACTGCTTCCGGTGCCGGAGGAGTAACCGAAGTCCCAGAGCGACGCAAGCACGCAATCCAGGTCCGTCGCCCGGAGGGCGGTCCTCGCGTGACGGCTCCTGCACAAAAGGGGCGTCCCGCCTGACGGCCCGCCCTCCCCGGTGGACTACACCCGGGGCCATGAACCGCGTGCCCTTCTTCTCCCCTTGTCTTCTCGCCGCCTGTCTGGCCTGCACGGAGTCACCCCGGACGCCCGCGACGTCCCCTGCCCCGAGCCCGACCATGCCCGCCACGCCTCCGCCCGCCCCGCCGGCCCCACCCGCCCCCCGGCCTCCTGCCCCGGCCGGCGCGACCTGCTCCGCCAGCAGGCTGAGCCCCAAGCCCAAGCCGCCCGCGAGGCCGCTGCCCCCCGCCGTCGCCTCCATGCGCGAGCGCATCGTCGCGGCCGCGGTGGCCTGCGACTACGCGGCGCTGCAGAGGCTGGGCGACGAGAAGGGCCAGAGCGTGCGCTTCTCCCACGACCCCGACCAGGACATGGCCACGACCTGGCGCATCCAGGAGGAGTGGAAGGAAGACCCGCAGCCGGTGCTGGCGCGGCTGGTCCAGGTCCTCGACCTCCCCTTCTACCGGGAGGGCGACCTCTTCTGGTGGCCCACCGCCTTCCGCGAGGGCGCCACCGACGCGGACTTCGCCCTGCTGAAGGGCATCTACCCGGACGCGCAGCTCGAGGACATGCGCAAGGAGAAGAGCTACATGGGCATGCGCGTCGGCATCTCCGTGGATGGCGACTGGCAGGCCGCCATCCAGGGGGACTGACGCCCCCGCACCTCAGTCGCCCTCGAGGAACCGCGCGACCGCCTCCTGGACGTCCCGGTCCCCCACCATCTCCACGTGGTCGGCCTTCGTCTCCAGCCGGTCCACGTGAAGCGGCGCCGGCGGAAGGGCCCGGGTCGTGAGCACGGAGCCATCACCATCCGCGAGGATCGGATCCTCGAACGTGGGCTTCCCGTCGATGACCCGGAAGGACTTGATCAACGGATGCCCCACGCCCACCACCGCCAGCGCGCGGAAGGGCGGCGGCGGCCCCTCACGCTCCGACAGCGCCCGCGCCAGGCCCGAGCGCGCCTCCAACATCCGCTCCAACTGCTGGCGATACGCGGGCAGCTCGCGCACCACCGCGTCCTGGAACACGCCCCACCCCCCCCCCACCCACGCGTCCGGCCGGTACGCGTCGAAGGCCACCGGCTGGCCGCTCGCGTCCACGAAGAAGTCGCTCTGAGCAGGCATGAGCTGGAACGCGGAGGCGAAGGTGAACAGCGCCTCGGGAGACAGCAGCGCGTGGTTGCGCCCCACCGGCGTTCCCAGCGTGAAGTCGTCGAACATGCCCGGCGCCCCACCGAAGGGCGTGCCCAGGAACACGACCCGCTTCACGTGCCTCGCGCCCGCCCACGTGGGCTCGCCCGTGTCATCGCCGGCGCCGTAGCGCAGGCAGTGCAACGTGACGAGCCCCCCCATGCTGTGCGCCACCAGGTTCACCTTCACCCGGCCGCCCCGCGCGCTGGCGAGCTCCTCCAACAGCGCGCACAGCCGCTTCGCCGTCACGCGGTTGTCCTGTCGCCAGTCGTAGTCGAACACCACGAGGCCCGGCAGCCGGTCGCGCGCGAACTCCAGGAAGCCCTTGTAGACGTCGTAGCGCGCCACCCACGGCAGCACCGTGAAGCGCGTCACCGGCCCGTCCACCGTGAGCGCTCCAAAGTCCTGCGCCAGCCGCTGCCCAGGGAACGGCAGCGCCAGCGAACGGTCGCCGCGCGTCAGCAGCTCGCCCACGGACACCCACGCCCGTTCGCGCTTCGCGTCCGCCGTGACGAGGAACGACCCACGATAGCCGTGGATGAACACCGTCACCTCGTCCCCCGTGGCCGGAGGGACCTCGACACGCGAGGCGGTGCACGCGCTCAACAGCATCAGGAGCGGAACTGGAATCAGTCGCATGACCCCACCGTCTCCTCCCGCCCTCCTTCACGCAAGGACTCCGCCACGCCCCCCTTGACGTGTCAGTCCCCACCCCAGTCGTGTCAGCTCCCGGACTGACGGGTCAGGATTGCCCTCCTGGACAGCTGTGGATTCTCAGTCAGTGCACTTGCATGCCGTGGCCTGCCCCGTGCAAAAGACACGGGCCAGATCTGGTCCGTGTCAAAGGGTTCATGCCAATGGATGAGTTTGTCGTTCAGTTGAAGTCACTGGCCATGACGGAGGCGCTCCCGCTCCTGCTCAAGGTCATCGGGGCGTTGATTGTCTGGTTCATCGGGCGGACGGTCATCGGTGGGTTCCGCAAGGTGCTGGACATGGGCCTTCAGCGGCGGCAGCTGGATGCCACGCTCATCCGCTACATCGGTTCGCTCTTCACCGGCACCCTGACCCTGATGCTGGTGGTCGGCATCCTGGGGCTGATGGGCGTGGAGACGACGTCCTTCGCCGCGTTGATCGCCGCCGCGGGTATCGCCATTGGCGCCGCGTGGTCCGGACTGCTCGCCAACTTCGCCGCGGGCGTGTTCCTGCTCGTGCTGCGCCCCTTCCGGGTGGGCGAGGAGATCGAAGCGGGTGGGGTCGTCGGCTACGTGCAGGAGATTGGCCTGTTCGTCACCACGCTCGACACGACGGACAACGTGCGGATCTCCGTGGGCAACAACCAGATGTTCAGCGACAACATCATCAATTACAGCCACCACCCGCACCGCAAGATGACCGTCAAGGTGCCGCTGGTGCACGGTGCGGACGTGAAGCTGCTCATGCAGTCGCTGCTGGAGCGCATGCCCAGTGTGCAGGGCGTCCAGGCGAAGCCGGTCCCCCAGGTGGAGGTCGCGGAGTTCACGCTCCAGGGTCCCGTGCTGGCGGTGTGCATCTTCTGCAAGCCCACCGAGTTCAACGACGTGCAGGCCTCCGTGGGCGAGGCGATCGTGGAGACCCTCACGGCCCATGCCTACACGGTGCCCGGCGCGGCCTTCGCGGCGTCGCCGCCTCCGCTCGCGAAGGCGGGCTAGAACGGCAGGGGCGTCAGCGGGAGGCGTCCAGTCCTCCCGCCAGCGCCTCCAGCAGCGCGGCCGCGCTGAAGGGGCCGTCGTGCCGGTAGCCGTTGGCGAAGAACGTCGGCGTCCCGTTCACGCCGCTGCGCGCGCCGTCCATGAAGTCCCGGCGCACGCGCTCCTCGAACCGGTGCGAGGCCAGGTCCGCGCGGAAGCGGTCCATGTCCAGGGACAGGGCCTCCGCGTGGGACACCAGCACGGGCATCTCCAGCGCGTCCTGGTTCTCGTAGAGCAGGTCGTGCATCTCCCAGAAGCGATCTTGCACGGCCGCGGCCTCGGCGGCCTCCGCGGCCTGGAGCGCCAGCGGGTGCGCCTGGGTCAGCGGGAAGTTGCGGAACACGAACCCCAGTCGCGTACCCAGGCCCTGCTGGAGCTTCTTCACCTCCCAGTAGGCCTGTCCGCAGTACGGGCACTGGTAGTCGCCGTACTCCACCAGGATGACGGGCGCGGCGCGGGGCCCCTGGAAGTGATCGCCCGGGCCCGGCGCTCTTTTCAGGCGGGTCAAGAGCGCACCTCGTGCGTTGCCGTGCCCCTGGACAGCTTCTCCAACGCATCCAGCACGCCGTCCACGCCGGGGTTCACCGCCGGGGGCGACACGTGCGACCAGGCAATCACCCCGTCACCGTCCAGCACGTAGAGCGCGCGCTCGGAGACGTCCTCCGCCTCCCGCCATGCGTGGTAGCGCCGCGACATGTCCCCCTTGGGGTGGAAGTCCGCGAGCAACGGGAAACGAAGCCCTCGCTCCCGCGCGAACGCGGCGTGCGACCACACGCTGTCCACCGACACGCCGAACATCCTCGCGCCGTGCCGCTGGAGCTCGGGGAGCAGTTCGTTGAAGAGGGCCAGCTCATCGCCGCACACCGGGCTGAAGTCCGCCGGGTAGAAGGCGAGCACGACGGGAGCGCCCGCGCAGTCCGCCAGGGACACCGACTTCGCGGGCGTGACAGCGAGCTGGAATGAGGGAGCCCGTGAGCCGGGTGGCAGCGGACGGGATAGGGACAGCGTGGCAGTGGCCATGGGAGAAGTCCTCGCTGGCCTGAATCTGGGAAGGCCGTCCGCCACCCGCCAACCCATGGGCGTCCAGCGCTCGGACCATGGCTCTGGCAGCGGCCAGCGCGGGCGGCGCCGCGACTCACGCCCCCCTGGGAGCCCCTCAGGGCCGGCAAGCGGGGGCAGGACGCGCCAGCCCAGCGCCTGCTCACCCCTCGGACAGGGAAGAGACGCCAGGAGCCGGTCACTCTCGGCAGGACATCCGGAGTCCTTCCCTCCGTTGGTGCGGGGAACCAGAATAATTCTGCAAATACCTGAATTCATTCAGATGGGATGCATGTGGCCCTCATGACAGGCCGCTTGCTCACGGAATAATCTCACCTACATGAATTTGACCCACCCTCGCTGCGCTCACCCGGGGCACAGCGCAGGGCGTCAATCCGACACCAGCATCCAGTCGAAGTTCTCACGGGCGGCGCCGCGCAGGTGCCGCTCGCACGCCATTGCGTCCCCGAGTGCGGAGTACACGAGATGAGCCAGGAGCTGTCGAAGCGGATCGCCAACCTCTCGCCGGAGAAGCGCGCCGAGCTTCTC
>NZ_JAAAPJ010000032.1 GCF_009909145.1 Corallococcus silvisoli | reverse complement strand
CCGGCGTCGGACGAGGCGCTTGCCCACGGCGATGACGACGCGATGCTCAGCCTCCTTCTCCAGGAAGGCCTCCGCACTCACATCCTCGACTCGCAATCTGGACCCGCGCAGCTGCGTGCGCTCTTCAACGTCTTCCGCGCCAACCTCTTCGCCCACGAGAAGTACGCGCCCCGGTCCTACGACGGCTCCGCCCTCCTCCTGAGCGCCAGCGAGCACGCACCCACCAGTCCTCCCATCCCGCGTCACCGGGGCTGGGAGTCACTGGTCCGCGGTGGCCTGGAGGTGCACGACGTGCCCGGCGGCCACCACGCCCTCATGCAGGACCCGAACCTCGACTCCATCGTCGAGCACCTGCGCGCGGCGCTGTCGGCCCTCACGCCACGGAAGACCACCGGCAGTTGAGCCACCCTCCACTCCGTGCCTGTCGTCCAGGCACGGAGTGGAATCGGGTGAGCCTGCCACCATGTCGCGCGCCTGGAGCGCCACCCGCAGGAGTCGGCCAGGGGATGTCCGAATAAGCTACCGCCAGCTCTGGGCTTCACACTCCGATGCGTTGGACAAAGCCGTCGAGGAACAGAAACAAAAGGAGAAGGTCAATGGACGCAAGAAGCGAGAGTGAACCCGTGAAGAACGTCACAACGACGGAACGGAAATCCGAGCGCGAGTTCGTCGCCACGCGAACCGTCAACGGCCCGGCGCGCATCATTTTCGAGGCATGGACCAAGCCCGAGCTGCTCAAGCGGTGATGGGCACCGAAGTCGTTTGGGATTTCCTTCATTTCCTGCGAGGCCGATCCGCGTGTCGGGGGCACGTACCGTTTCGTGTTCGGCCACCCTGCCTCGGAGCATCCGATGGCGTTCTTCGGTACGTACAGCGAAGCGACGCCGCACTCGCGCCTCGCGTGGACGAATGAGGAAAGTGCCGAGGGGGCCGTCACCACGGTGACCTTCGAAGGGAACAGCGGCAAGACGCGGGTCGTGGTGCACGACCTCTATCCCTCGAAGGAAGCGCTCGACGGTGCCATCGCCTCCGGGAGCACCTGCGGGATGGGCGAGACGTTCGATCCGCTGGACGAGCTCCTCGTCGCCCTGGGCGCCTAGCAGGCTGTTGAAAGAGGACCGGGACCGCTCCCGGCCTACGACCGATGGGGCGAACGCCCAGGGCCGCATCCATTTCGCAGTGGGTCGCCGTGGCTGTCGAAGCGTGTCTCCACAGCCAGCTAGAGCTTCAGCCGCTTGAACACCGGCTCCGGGATGGAGCGGATGATGAGCATGATGAGCGCCCAGAAGCCGGGCACGTAGACCTCGTTCTTGCGCTTATCCGCGGCCTTCAGCAGCCCGCGCGCCACCTGCTCCGGCGAGGCGAAGAGCTTGTTCTTCGGCACATGCGCCGTCATCGGCGTGTCCACGAAGCCGGGCTTCACCGTCACCACCGCCACGCCGGACTTCGCCAGCCGGTTGCGCATGCCCTGGAGGAACACGGTCAGCGCGCCCTTGGACGCGCCGTAGACGTAGTTGCTCTGCCGGCCGCGATCCCCCGCCACCGACGAGATCACCACCAGCGTGCCGGCCTTCTGCGCTTCGAAGCGGTTGGCCAGCTCCGTCAGCAGCGACGCGGCGCTCAGGAAGTTCGTGCGCAGCACCACCTCCGCCGCCGCCCACGAGCGCTGACTCTCCTCCTGGTCACCCAGCACGCCATGCGCCAGCACCGCCCCGTCCAGCCCCCCCAGCGCCTGCCACGCGCGCTCGACGAGGCTCGCGTGTGCTTCGCAGTCGTTCAAATCCAGCGACCGGAACTCCACCTTCTGCGCGCCGCGCGTGGTCGCGTCCCGGGCCACCGCCTCCAGGTTCGCGGCGTTGCGGCCCACCAGGTACAGCGAGGCTCCGCGCGCGGCGAGCAGCCGCACCGTGGCCTGCGCGATGGCGCTCGTGGCGCCGAGGATGATGACTTTCTTCATGGGGCGAAGGCCTGTCTAACGAAGGGCGAGCAGTGACGCGGGAGGCGCGGCGTCTCCGCGTCCCTCCAGCGAAGGCAGCGGCACCGGATTCACCCGGCGCCAGAAGGAGGAGGAGAACGCCGGGTCGAGGTACGCCTTGAACCGCTCGCGCTGGGGGAAGTACGCCGCGAAGCTCTCCGGGCTCATGCGCGCGTCCTTGGCCGGATACACCGCGCCGCCCGCATCGCGCGTCACGCGGTCCAGCTCCTCCACCAGCCGCCAGGTCTTCTCGCCCTGGTTGGCGAAGTCCATGGCCAGCGTGTAGCCCGGCCGGGGGAAGGACAGCCACCCGGGGGACCGCAGGTTACCGAACGTCTTGAGCACGGACAGGAAGCTGGGCAGTCCGCCCCGGGCGCTGCGCTCCAGCAGCTCCTTCAACGCATCGCGCGCGGTGGCGTGCGGCACCACGCACTGGAACTGGAGGAAGCCCCGGCGCCCGTAGATGCGATTCCAGCCGTTCACGCTGTCCAGCGGGTAGAAGAACGGATCGTAGTGCACGAGCCGCCGGGACGGCCGGCCGCGCTCGAGGTGGTAGTACAGGAAGTTGAAGGCGGACACCGACAGCCGGTTGAGGCAGAAGCCCGGCAGGTCCATGGGCACCGCGAGCCCGCTGCCGTGCGACAGGTGGCTCTTCGCCAGGGGCAGCCGCTCGAACTGCGTCGGCGCGAAGTTGCCCCGGTAGAACAGGCCGCGCCCCAGCTTGCGGCCGCGCGCCAGGCAGTCCACCCACGACATGGTGAAGTCGTGGTCCGGCTCGGACTCCGCCGACACGCGCAGGAACCCGTCCAGGTTGTCGAACGGGACGGTCTCCTGCACCACGAAGGGGTTGCGGATGGGAGAGAGCTGCACCTCCGCCCAGGTGACGAGCCCCGTGAGCCCCAGGCCGCCAATCGTCGCGCCGAACCAGTCCGGGTTCTCCTCCGGCGAACACAGGCGGCGGCTGCCATCCGAGCGCAGCAGCTCGAACCGCCGCACGAACCGGCCGAACGTCCCGGCCCGGTGGTGGTTCTTGCCGTGCACGTCGTTGGCGATGGCGCCGCCCACCGTCACGAACTTCGTGCCCGGCGTCACCGGCAGGAACCAGCCGCGCGGCACGCACAGCCGCAACAGCGTGTCCAACGACACGCCCGCCTCGCAGCGCACCACGCCCGTCGCCGGGTCGAAGTCGATGAGCCGGTCCAGCCCCGCCGTGAGCAGCACCGTGCCCCCGGCGTTGAGACACGAATCGCCGTAGCTGCGGCCCAGGCCGTGCGGAAGGAGCGCCCCGTCCACCGCGGGCAGCGCATCCGAGCGCCAGACGAGCGCCCGCGTGCGCTGCTCGACGCGGGGAAAGCGGCCCCAGGAATCCGACGTGCTCATCGCCCCGCTCCTGTCACGTCGCCACCCACAGCACCAGCGCGGCGACCGCGCCCACGGCGTAGCTGACCCGGTCGCGCAGCGCGAAGATGAGCGGATCCTCGTTCACGAGCCCCCGGTGGGCCATCACCCAGATGCGGCCCACCCAGTACAGCATCACCGGGCAGAGCAGCCACAGCCGCTCGGGGTGGGCATACAGCGCCGTCACCTCCTTGCTGGTGATGTAGAGCGCGAGCACCAGCACGGACACCTGCCCCGCCGCCGCGCCCAGGCTCGCGAGCTGCTCGTAGTCCTGCGCCAGGTAGCCCCGTCCATGGGCGGACACCTCGTTGGACTGGCGCAGCCGCCGCACCTCGCTCAGGCGCTTGAGCAGCGCCAGCGACAGGAAGAGGAACGTGCTGAACATCAAGAGCCAGCTCGACGTGGGCACCCCCACCGCCAGCGCGCCGCCGAAGATGCGCACCGTGTAGAGGCCCGCCAGCACCAGCACGTCCAGCATCACCACCTGCTTGAGCCGCAGCGAGTACGCCAGCGTCAGCACGAAGTACGCGGCCAGGAGCGCGGAGAACGACAGCGGCAGCGTGCCCAGCGCCAGCGCCGCGGCGAGCCCCAGCAGCACCGGCGCCAGCACGACGCCCGCGCGCACCGGCAGGGCCCCGGACGCGAAGGGCCGCAGGGACTTGGTGGGGTGGCGCCGGTCCGACGCCAGGTCCAGCAGGTCGTTGATGACGTACACGCTGGAGGCACAGAGGCTGAAAGCGATGAAGGCCAGCACCGCGCGCGGGGCCATGCCGCCCTGGGTGGCCTTGTGCGCCGCCAGGAGCGGCACGAAGACGAGCGCGTTCTTCGCCCACTGGTGCACCCGCAGGGCCTTCACCCACGTGCGCGCGCTGGCCGGAGGAGGCTCGAAGACGCGGTGCACCGGGCGGCCCAGCCCCTGGGCCTGGCGCAGCACGCCCGCCGGCGCATGCACCACGATGACGTGCCGCGACTCGCGCCACAGGGGCAGGTCCACGGCCCCGTTGCCCGCGTAGTCGAACGCGCCGCCCAGCACCTCGCGCAGCCGCTCGAGCTTGCGCGCACCGGACAGGTTCACGCCCGCGTCGCTGGCGACCACGTCGTGGAAGAGGCCCAGGTGGGCGGACACCGCGTCCGCGATGCTCCGGTCCGCCGCCGTGGCCAGCACGAGCCTGCGTCCCCGGGCGTGCTCCTCGCGCAGGTAGGCCACCACGTCCGCGTTGTAGGGCAGCGCGGTGACGTCCAGCCGCGCGCGCCGGGCCACCTCCGCCTTGAAGAAGGCCTTGCCCCGGAGCACCCACAGCGGCGCCAGCAGCAGCAACCACGGCGCGTGCTTGAGGAGCACGAGCAGGTTCTCGTGCAGCGTGTCGGTGCGCACCAGCGTCCCGTCCAGGTCGACCGCGAGCGGGACGTCGGGGGTGGCGTCGGAGATGGGCGCGTGGGGCTGCATGAAGGGGGCCCGCAGGCTAGCCCAAGGGCCCGGGCCGTCCACCGTTCCGTGCCTCGGGACCGTCGAAGTCCCTTCCAGGCGACGGGCCTCCTGGCCGCCGGTCGGACGGGAGGGCGCCCCCTCTGACGCTCAGAGTGACTTCAGGAAGGCGAGCAGCGCCGCCCGGTCCTCCCGGGGCAGCCGCACGTAGCGGGCCTGCGCGGGCGCCGCCTCTCCCCCGTGCCAGAGCACGGCCTCCTCTAGGGAGCGCGCCCGTCCGTCGTGCAGGAAGCGTGTGTGCTGGTTGACGGCCTCCACCAGTCCAATGCCCCACAGTGGGGGGGTGCGCCACTCACTCCCCGTGGCGAGCCCGTCCGGCCGCCCGTCCGCCAGCCCCTCGCCCAGGTCGTGCAACAGCAGGTCCGTATAGGGGTAGATGACCTGACGGGACACCTCGTCGAAGCCCTCCACCATGCCCGTCTCCTGGGGCGTGTCCACGTGGCAGGCCGCGCAGCCGACGGCGCGGAACACGGCGTGACCGCGCTGGACCTCCGGGGCCTCCCAGTCGCGCCGCTTCGGCACGGCCAACAGGCGCATGTAGATCATCAACAGGTCCATGTCGTCCTGGGACACCTCCGGCTCGCCGGGAGCGTCGCGGCCCTGCTCCCGCGGATAGAGCGTCGTCGTGACGCCCATGTCCGCGACGAGCGCGTGCGCCACCTGCTGGCGCAGCGTCGGCTGGTTGGCCTTCCACCCGAAGCGGCCCAGGCGCGTCCGCCCCGTCTCCACGTCCAGCACCTGGTTGGCCCGGCCGGAGATGCCATCGTGGTCGGCGTCCTCGGGATCAGCGCGGGCGAGGATGGCGGCCTCGGGCAGGGCCTCCAGCAGGCCCAGGCCGAAGTTCACGGGCGACACGCGGGCGGAGAACAGGGCGCCGTCGCCCAGCGGGCCGTGCACCAGCCCCTGGAACTGGTAGCGCGGACGCACCAGCGAGTACGGCTCGCCGGTGGCGAAGGTGCCGCGCGTCTCCTCGAAGTCGACCTGGACGTGGCCTTCGGGGACCTGCCCCTCCACCGCGTGCGCGTCCAACTGCATGCCATAGAGCGGATGGAGGCCCTGACCACCGGGTGCGCTCAGCTGGAACGCGAGCGAGACGGGGGCCTCCGAGGGGCTGGCCGGAGGCTGGCCCCGGCCGTCCTTCACGTGGCAGGTCATGCAGCCGGTGGCGCTGAAGAACGGGCCCGCCACGGCGGCGTGCTGGCGAGGGTCGCTCCAGTCGCGGTCGAAGATGCCCTTGCCCGCGTAGAACTCCGGCCAGCGCGAGCGCGGCATGTTCATGGGCGCGCGGCCAAAGGCATTGCGCCCCGTGTCCGTCACGGTGGTGGCGCCACCGGCCAGCTCCACGTGGGGCAGGACGACCGCGGGCAGTGGGCCCAGGACGAGCGGCTCGGGACGCCGGACGACGGTGGCCCACGCGGCGCCGATGAGCAGCGCGCCGGCGGAGACACCAACCAGGGACCAGGGCACTCGCATCGGCACGACTCTCCTCGGGGGGTACGCGGTCCAGCCGCACCCCTTGCACCCGCCACGCCATCCACGCGCGCTCCGAGGCCTCTCTCGAAGAGGCGGGCCTGGAGGCCCCGGGTGCGCTGGCGGCTGTAGCGCCACGGGTTACAGGGGGGCCGCCGTGTATCCCTCCGCGTCACAGCGCTCCGCGTCGAGGGCGCGGGCCCGTGGAGGGTGCGCCCAGGTGCGCGCGGCGGATGGAGAGCGCGGACCGCGCCCCGGGTGGGACGTCCCCGGTCACTCCGGGTGTGGGCCGCATCCAGGCGGTCCCCGTTGCTTGCGCGGGGCCCTGCGCGGGACTAGGGAATCGCCTCTCCTATGTCGGCGCTCGCGGAACTGCTCGAAGCCATCCGGGAGGAGTCGGGCCCGGCCACCTGGTCCGCCGGTCAGGCCCTGTCGCGCGCGGGGGTCGTGTCGGTGCAGTCCGTGGGCGAAGAGGAGGTCGTGCTGCGGGTGCGCATCCCCGGGCGGCCCCAGCCCCTGACCACCACGCTCTACCCCGAGGATGAAATCTGGGAGTGCGACTGCCGGGGGAAGGTGGACCCGTGCGAGCACGTCATCGCCGCGGCCATCGTCCTGCGACAGGCGGAGGGACGCCGCGCGCCGCCAGCGGCCCCTGCCCGCCCGGGCCCCGCCCCGTCCGCGCCGCGCCCCGGCACCGCGCCGAAGCCGGAGCGCATGGTCTACCGCTTCAAGCGCGTGGACGGAGGGCTTCAGTTGGAGCGGCTGGTGGTCCGGCCGGACAACACCGCGAGGCTCCTGGCCCGCAGCCTGACGTCCCTGCTGAACAACCCCGTGGAGGCAGCGCGCATCCAGGTGGAGCCGTGCGACCTGCTCGCGGACAAGCTGCTCGCGCAGCCCACGAAGGGCGCGCTCCCGGCGAGCCGGCTGGATGCCCTCCTGCACGTGCTGGAGAAGGCGCGCACCGTCCTCTTCGACGGGGCGCTCGTCTCCGTCTCGAACGAGCCCCTTCTGCCCCGCGTCACCGTGGAGGACCGGGGCGAGCAGACGGTACTCAAGGTGGAGAAGGATCCCCGCATCTCCGAGCTGGTCAGCCCCGGCGTCGCGCTGTGCGCGGGCGCGCTCTGCCGGCTGGGCGAACAGCCGCTCACCGGCGCGCGGCTGGAGAACCTGCCCCAGGAGCGCGTCTTCTCGCCGGAGCAGCTGGCGGACCTGACGGGCAAGGTGCTGCCGGACTTCGCCCGCCGCATGCCGGTGGACGTGAAGAGCCGGCGGCTGCCCCCCATCGACCGGACGCTGAAGCCGCGCATCTCGCTGGAGCTGGACAAGCTGGACGCAGGGCTCTCCGTGCTGCCCACGCTGGTGTACGGCTCGCCGCCCACCGCGCGCATCGACAACGGGCGCATGGTGTACCTCCAAGGCGCGGCCCCCGTGCGCGACGAGGCCACCGAGACGAAGCTCATCCACCAGCTGCGCGATGAGCTGAACATGGCGCCGGGCCGCCGCGTGACGGTCCACGGCAAGGAGGCCGTGCAGCTCGCCGACAGGCTGCGCAAGTGGCGCGGCGGCCTCACCGGGAACGCCGCGGGCGTGGTCAGCCCCGACGTGAAGCTCCGGCCCACGCTCACGTTGGACACGGCCGCCACCGAGGCCGGAGTGCCGCGCGTGGGGTTCTCGCTCGACTTCCAGGTCGAGGGCCTGGGGCCCGGCGTGACGCGCTCGGTGGACGCGGGCGCGGTGATGCGGGCCTGGGAGGAGGGCCTGGGGTTGGTGCCGCTGGAGGGCGGCGGGTGGGCCCCCCTGCCCACCGGCTGGCTGAAGGCCCACGGCCAGCGCGTGACGGACCTGCTGGCCGCGCGCGAGCGGGACGGGCACCTGGCCAACCACGCCATCCCGCAGCTCACCGGCCTGTGCGAGGCCCTGGAGCAGCCCCCTCCGCCCGGCCTGGAACGGCTCGCGCCGCTGGCGCAGGGCTTCGAGAAGCTGCCCGAGCCCTCTCTTCCGAAGGACCTCACGGCGACGCTGCGCCCGTACCAGCTGCAGGGCGTGAGCTGGCTCACCTTCCTGCGACAGGCGGGGCTCGGAGGCGTGCTCGCGGACGACATGGGCCTGGGCAAGACGCTCCAGACCCTCTGCGCGTTGGGCCCGGGGACGCTCGTCGTGGCGCCCACGAGCGTGCTCCCCAACTGGGAGGCGGAGGTGAAGCGCTTCCGTCCGTCCTTGAAGGTGTCCGTCTACCACGGCGTGGGCCGGACCCTGGACGAGACGGCCGACGTGACGCTCACCACCTACGCGCTCCTGCGGCTGGACGCGGCCCTCCTCGCGGCGAAGACATGGAGCACGGTGGTGCTGGACGAGGCCCAGGCCATCAAGAACCCGGACAGCCAGGTGGCGCGCGCGGCCTATGAGCTGGACGCGGACTTCCGCCTGGCGCTCAGCGGCACCCCCATCGAGAACCGGCTCGAGGAGCTGTGGAGCCTGATGCACTTCACCAACCGGGGACTCCTGGGAGGACGCAAGGCGTTCGACGAGCGCTGGGCCCGGCCGGTGTCGGAGAACCAGAAGGGCGCCGCCGAGCAGCTCCGCGCGCGCATCCGGCCCTTCGTGCTGCGCAGGCTCAAGCGCGACGTCGCGCCCGACCTGCCGCCGCGCACGGAGGCCGTGCGGCACGTCACCCTCACCGAGCAGGAGCGCGCCGTCTACGACGCGGTCCACGCCGCGACGCGCGAGGAGGTCGTGTCGCAGCTCGAGGAGGGCGGCAGCGTGATGAAGGCGCTGGAGGCGCTCTTGCGGCTGCGGCAGGCGGCCTGTCATCCGGCGCTGGTGCCGGGACAGCAGGCGAGGACGTCCTCCAAGGTGCAGGCGCTGGTGGAGGCGCTCGGCACGGCGGTGGCGGACGGGCACAAGGCGCTGGTGTTCTCGCAGTGGACGTCCATGTTGGACCTCATCGAGCCCGCGCTGCGCGAAGCCGACATCGGGTTCATCCGCCTGGACGGCAGCACGGCGAACCGGGGCGCGGTGGCCACGTCCTTCCAGGATGAGCAGGGGGCCCCCGTCATGCTCATCTCCCTGAAGGCGGGAGCGACGGGGCTCAACCTCACGGCGGCGGACCACGTCTTCCTGGTGGACCCGTGGTGGAACCCCTCCGTGGAGGCGCAGGCGGCGGACCGTGCGCATCGCATCGGGCAGCAGCGGCCGGTGATGGTGTACCGGATGGTGTCGCAGGGCACGGTGGAGGAGAAGATCCTCCTGCTCCAGGAGAAGAAGCGCGCGCTCTTCGAGGCCGCGCTCGGAGGGGCCTCGGGAGGGACCGCGCTCACGCGCGCGGACCTGATGCAGCTGCTGGACTGAAGGCACGCGGAGCGGCGAGCGGCGCGAAGGCCCCCTCCCCTGCCTCCCCCGCGGGGCCGGGACAGCGGGCGGCCCTGAACGTCGGACGGAGCATGCACATCGTCTCGGCTGACGGACCCACCCGAGAAGGAGTCACAGCATGCCAGCATCCATTCCCGACAAGATGAAGGCCGCGGCGCTCGACCGCTTTGGCGGTCCGGAGGTCCTCGGCATCAAGACCCTGACCGTTCCCGCCGTGGGCGACGACGAGATTCTCATTCGCGTCGCGGCGGCGGGCATTGGCGCCTGGGACGCCATGGAGCGCGAGGGCGAGATGGCCGGGATGCTCCCAGGCGGCCCGCGCTTCCCCTACGTGCCCGGCTCCGATGGCGCGGGAGAAGTGGTGGCCGTCGGCAAGAACGTGAAGGACTTGAAGGTCGGCGACAGCGTCTACGGCTACGCGTTCATGAACCCCAAGGGAGGGTTCTACGCGGAGTTCACCGCCGTGAAGGCGGAGCAGGCGACGAAGATCCCCAAGGGACTGAAGGTGGAGCAGGCGGCGGCGCTGGCCGCGGACGGCATCACCACGCTGAGGGGCCTGGAGGATCAGCTCCAGCTCAAGGCCGGAGAGCGCCTGCTCATCTTCGGCGCCAGCGGTGGCATCGGCCACATCGCGCTCCAGCTCGCCCGGAGAATGGGGGTGAAGGTGTTGGCCATCGCCTCTGGCGAGGACGGGGTGGCGCTGGCCCGGCGGCTCGGCGCGGAGGCGGCCGCCGAGGGCCACCAGGACGACCTGGACCAGGTCTGCCGTGAGTTCGCGCCGGACGGCTTCGACGCGGCGCTGGTGCTGGCGAGGGGCGACGCCGCGCAGGGAGTCCTGAAGCACGTCCGCAAGGGAGGGCGCATCGCGTACCCGAACGGCGTGGAGCCGGCCCCGAAGGCGCCCCCGGGCGTCACGGCCAAGGCCTACGACGGCATCCCCAGCCCGGACATCCTGCGGCGCCTCAATGCGTTGATCGAAGCGGGCCCCTTCCACCTGGAGCTCGGCCGCATCTACGCGCTGGAGGAAGCCGCGAAGGCGCAGCAGGAGGTGCTCAAGCACCACCTGGGCAAGTTCGCGATGCGCATCCACTGAGCCGCGTCGGTCGGTCCACCGGAGCGACGCCGGACACGCCCTCAGTGGGGTCCGGCGTCCTCCGGAGCGGCGCTGAGCATCCGCACCGCCACGGAGCGGCACTCGGCGCAGACCACCCCCGCGCGCTCCCAGTGCACCTGCGCTTCCAGCTCGCCCGGGTCCTCGGGGCCCTCCTCCAGACGCCGGACGAGCTCGGCGAGCGCATCCGCGGGACTCCCTTTCACATCATCGGGAGGGTCGAGGAGGTCCTGCTCCCCTTCCAGCACCAGGCTGAAGCGGTAGTACACCTCGTGGGGCGCGAGGACGCGTCTGCAGGTGGCACAGCTCTTGGGATGGGGGGCCGTTGTGGACATGGGCGTGCGCGGAACCGGGGGAGTGTTCTCCGCTATTCGGACGCCGAGTCGGCGACGGGAACGGCTTGGAGTTCTTTCAGGAGCGCAGTCTGGAGTGCCTTCCGGTTGCCCGGATAGCCCTGGTTCGGAAAGACCCGGGCGTCCCGCACGATGGGCAGGTACTGCTGGTACATCGGATCGGAGCGCGCGGGCTGTCGCTGGTAGAAGGCCTGACTCGCCTGGAGCAGGTAGCGCGGCAGCGAACCCGGAGGAGCGTCCTGACTGAAGGCGATGAGCGTCCGCACCTCGGGGCGGCTCATGTACTCCGAGAGCGCCAGGGCATCGCTCGAACAGTCCTCCACGCACCTGGCGCTGACCGTCAAGGCATCCACGAACATCACGGGATGGGTGCCCCCGCCCAGCGGCACGGAGATGACCTGCGGCAGCGCCGCGGCGGGCTGGGCCTTGAGGATGGGAAACAGCCGCTCCGTGTATCCCATGAACCCATTGGCCTGTCCCAGCGCGAAGGCCTCCTCGGCCAGCGTATTGTCGGCATAGGTCTTGTCCAGACAGGGATTGGCCCTGTCCGAACCCTTGCAGCTCTTCACGACCCCCGCGAAGACCTCTGTCGCTTCCGGGTCCAGGGGGAGCGCGAGCGCCGGCTCCAGGCCACCGGTTGGGTGGGTATCCGCCCAGGCATCCATGTACGCCGCGGGGAGGGTCCAGCTCCCGCTGTAGTTCGTCGCCAGGGGGCGCTTCGCCGCGTCGATGCCCGAGAGGATCCGCACCAGGGACCGTCCATCCGTGGCGGTGTGGATCGCGGGGTCCCTCGCGTAGACGACGTTCGTGCACAGATAGGTGGGCGTGCCATAGGTCCTGCCCTGGATGGACACAGCCTGCCGCGCCGCGGGAATCACGTCCCGGGGCTCCCGGGGCACGGCTTGAACCCAACCCTTCTCGACGAGCTCGCCCAGGAGCAGCGTGTCGACCTCCACCACCTGGGCGGCCTTGGGCCCAGAACCGAAGAGCTGCTCCAGGGTTCCCCCATCGGCCAGATCATACAGGTCGTCCTTCTCATTCATCACGACTTCGAGATCGACGTCCGGGTGGTGCTGCTCGAATCCCTGCTCAAGCCGCTGCTTGAGGCTCGCGAACCCATCCCCCGCGGAGTCTGGGATATAGGGAAACAAGACGACCCGCAGCGGCCGCTTCTCCGAGGATGGCTTTGGAGGAAGGGTGCTGCAGGCGGCCACGAGGACAAGCACACCGCAGAGCAGGATTCGACGTGACATGGGGCAGCACCCTCCAAGGGTGATGAGAAATGGCAACCCTCATCCCTTGCGGAGCTCAGCCAGTCCGCAAGCCTCGATTCGCGTCATGATTCTGGCGAAGGCCGAGGAAATCCACCAGCCCGCGCGAGTGATGGGTACGCAACGGCATCCCCTGACGTCCATTGACCGCCGACGAATCAAGCGGCCTCGTGCGATGCGCGCGGACTTCGATCAAGCCATGCCCAGCGCTTCGCGCGCGAAGCGGGCCATGTGCTCCAACAGCGACCGGGTGCCGTCCAGCACACTTCGACCGGCCAGGTTCGTCATGGACTCCAGCCGTTCGCCGCAGCGCAGATCCAGGCAGAGATTCACGCCCACCCGGCGCTTCGCGTCGACATCCGTGGTGAGCAGGCCGATCTCCGCGCCGGTCGAGGTGCGGCACCAGTCACACAGCTGGGGCACCATGGTGGTGTCGCCCTGTTGATCACGGCGGAAGGCGATGCCCCTGGGCTGCTTGCCGCCGGGCGCGGTGAACACGAGGAACACGCGAACCCCATAGGGGTCCACCCACGCGAGGTAGTCCTGGATGAAGAGGGGGAATCGGGTGCCCTTCGGCAACTCGACGAACTTGCGATCCCTCGACCGGAACGCGTGCAGGAGCTCTCTCTCTGACTCGATGCGGAACATGGCGGTCCGGCCAGATTAGCCCGAGCCCCACGGCCCTCAGGAGCCGTTTGGAATGTGCGAGAGCCACCCCTGCTCGGCCCCCGGGTACGTGGGGGCCGCCTCCGGAGTCCTGCTAGTCATCCAGGCACCCGTTTCGAGGGAACGCCCATGCGCCGCCTGTCATCGTTCCTGCTGTCCTGGCTGCTCATCGGCCTTGGAGCGACGTCGTGTCGGGATGATGTCCCGCCCGCCCCCAACCGTCCTCCGACGCTGACGGGTCCAACGCCCCAGGCGACGCGGGTGACCTCTGGAGCCTCGGTGTCACTGACGCTGGAGGCCCTGGACCTGGATGGGGACATGCTCACGTACGTCTGGATCCAACTCCCAGAGTCACCAGCGGGAACGTTCGACACCCCCACCGCGGCCAGCCCGTCCTGGACCGCGCCCATGGTGACGAGCAGCCAGCGCTTCGCGTTGAGGGTGACGGTGAGCGACGGTCGGGGCGGCTCCGTGCAGGGGGCGGTGGACATGGAGGTCACCCCGCCCGTCGCGCCGAACAACCCGCCCACGGTGTCTCCGCCCACGGCGACCCCCGTCACCGTCAACGAGCAACAGTCCGTCGCCCTCGCGGTCATCGCCACCGACACGGACGGGGATCCGCTCACCTATGCGTGGGAGCAGGTCGCGCCCACCGAGCCCGCGGGGAGCTTCAGCGACCCCGCGTCCGCCGTGCCCACCTGGACGGCGCCGGCCGTCGAGGCCAGCGGGACGTACACGTTGCGAGTGACGGTCTCCGACGGAAACGGAGGCAGCGCGCAGGGAACGGTCGAGGTCTCCGTCCAGCACGTCCCATAGGCGTCCACGGTGGCGGGCGTCAGCGCCGGCCCACGGCGCAGGAGGACCCGAGCGGCGGGGCCCGCGCGCCATCGACGTGGCTCGCGCTACCGCGCGCCCGGGCATAGGCTTTCCCCGTGGCCGCGAACCCTCCCTTGCTGGACGACATGCTCCTCTTCACGGAGGTGGTGACGACGGGCAGCATCACGTCCGCGGGGGAGCGCCTGGGCCTGCGCAAGTCGACAGTGAGTCGACGGCTGGCCGCGCTGGAGGAGCGGCTGGGAACGCGCCTGCTCGAGCGCAACACGCGGAGGCTGCGGCTCACCGAGGCGGGCCGCGAGTATCACGCTCATTGCGCGAGGATCGTCGCGGAGGCCCGCGAGGTGAACGCGGCGCTGAGCGAAGCGCGCGGCACGGCGCGAGGCACCTTGCGCATCGCGACCCTGTCGCTGCTGGGTGAGCTGCTCACGCCAGTCATCGCCGAGCTGCTCCTGCACCAGCCCAGGCTGCGAGTGGAGTTGTCCCTCGCGCAGACGCACGTGGACCTCGTCGCGGAGGAGTACGACCTGGCGTTGCGCACGGGCCCCCTGGCGGACTCGTCCCTGGTGGCGCGCAAGCTCGGGCGGGTGCGCACGGGCTGTTATGCGAGCCCCACGTATCTGAGCCGTCACGGAACCCCGCGCTCCCCCGACGAGCTGCGCGCACACGAATGCGTGCTCCTGGCCGAGCCCGGCACCGATGAAGTGTGGTTCTTCGGGGAGGGAAAGGGCGCGCGGACGGTGCCAGTCACGGGCCGCCTGCGCGTGCCGAGCGTGCGAGCGGGCCAGGCGGCCGCGCGAGCGGGGCTCGGCATCGTGAGGCTACCGGCCTCGCTCGTGGCGGAAGACGTGCGCACGGGGCTGCTCGTCCCGGTGCTCGCGTCCGACACGCCGCCGGGCCTGCCCATCTTCGCCGTCTATCCGAGCAGCCGTCAGCTGCCCGTCAAGGTGCGCGCCTTCCTGGAGCTGCTGTCCGCGCGCGGCACGGCGCTCCCGTGGGAGGAAGGCTAGGGGCTGTCCTTGGTTTCGTGTCCGCGATGGGAGGACTCGGACATGCGGCGGCGCACCTGTGTGGGTCGAGCAGGAGCGGGACCTCTCCGCCTCCTCGGGCGACGCCACCTGCGCCGAGGTGATGGCCCCGCGGCGCTGCCGCATCTGGAGCTGGGCCTCTCCAGCGCGGAGCCCCACGAGGACGGGGGGAGAGGATCGAGCGCGAGCCTGGCTCCGCGCCTCGATGCGCGAAGCCTGACGCACGGAAAAAGCCGCTCCTCACCAGCTCAACCCACTGGTGAGGGGGAAACAGCGACAGCGCACGCGGGGTGCCGGGCCCGTGGCGGGTCAGGTCGTTCGCTGTTGGGCTCGTCGGCGGTACGTCCGCTTGCGCATGCGACGAGCAACGATGAATCCCAGTGAGAGGGTCGCCACGGCGAAGCCCGCGGGCCGAAGCATCGCGCTGAGGGCTCCCGCGGCGCCGACCGTCACTCCGAGCACCGGCAGGTACGCGGCGAGGCACAACGGGCATTTCGGGAGGAGCGCGGCCACGAGCCCCAGGACCAGCGATATCGCGGGAGCACGCACTGCCGGGCGGCCCTCCACCTGGGGGTTTGCCTCATGCTCAAGGGCCATACTCGTCCCGCAGGCGAACCCAGTGCAATGGCGATGGCAACCCGCCCTCGTCTCGGCCCTTCGGGACGAGGTCCAGGAGCTGATAGCCCGTGTTGAGCGGATCAATGCCTCGCCCGTAGGTCCCGTAGGTGTGGAAGACGTCGCCGCGTTCATCCTTCGAGAAGACACTGAAGCCCGGCATGTCCGAAGTGGAGTGCGGCAACGGTGCGTAGTTGTAGACGGCGTCGCCACGCGCCAAGGCGTCTGCGCGGAAGGACACCTGGAAGTCGAAGTTGAACTCGCTTCCCTGCGATGACACCCACTTGAAGCGCCAGCCCATCCGCTGTCGGAACGCCTGCAACTTCGGCAGCTCCGCGCGTGAGATGGCGACGAAGCTGACGTCCCGCTGCCCCAGGTGCTCGACGGCTCCGTTGAAGGAGTCGGCCCAGAACGAACAGCTCTTGCAGCCCGTCTTCCATTCGGGCGCGAACATGAAGTGGTAGACGAGCAGCTGGCTTCGGCCCGCGAAGAGCTGCGCGAGCGTCTCCTTGCCCTCGGGGCCATCGAACACGTAGGGCTCGGTCACACGCAGCCAGGGCATGGTGCGGCGTGTGGCGCTCAGCTCGTCGCGCATGCGCGTGAGGGCCTTCTCCTTCGCCAACAGCTCCTTGCGTGCGGCCAGCCACTCACTCCTCGACTCCGTCTTGGCGTGTGTCACCGTGATTCCTCTGCTGGGGTGGATGGCCCCAGACGTAATGGACGGGAGGCGCGAGCCGGGAGTAACAAAGGCGACGGGCTTTCCGACACGGAAGGGGGGCCGGAGGATGTGCGTCATGGATGCACTCATCACGGCCGCGGCTCGGGCACTCGGGGAGGGAGACCCCCTGGGTGCACTCCAGCGCGTGGCACTCCGCGAGGACGCGCCGGCGTTGGCCGTAAGAGGCATCGCCATGGCGCAGATGGGGGTGTTCGAGAAGGCGACGCAGCTCCTGCGGCGTGCGGCTCGCGTCTACGGCTCCAGCGACGCCCTCGCGCGGGCTCGCTGCAACGTCGCGGAGGCGGAGGTGGCACTCGCGTCGCGGGACTTCGGAGGAGCCGACCTCACGCTCGGCGAAGCGCTGCGCACGTTCATTCGACACGGTGACTCGCAAAACGCGCGCTACACGCGGTTGTTGCAGGCACGGCGAGCCCTGTTGCTAGGACGCGTCGAGGAGGCCGAGCAAGCCGTGGCCGAGCTCGACCTCCTCGGTGCACCCGCGATGACCTTGGCTGTCGCGCATCTGCTGGAGCTCGAGGTGGCGCTGCGGAGAGGGGCCACCCGTGCCGCCCGCATCGCACTCGAACACGCGCGGAGCGCCGCCGAACGTGCGCGCATCCCCTCGCTCGACGCCGAGGTCGAGCATGCCGCTCGTGTCCTGAGCCTCCCCGCCGCGAGAGTCATCGTCCGGGGCGAGGCGAGACAGGTCGTGCTCGATGAGGTCGAGTCACTGCTGGGCTCGGGGCACCTCGTCGTCAACGCCTGCCGTCGCACGGTCCACACACTCGCGCGCGTCGTGACGCTGGCCACTCGCCCCGTGCTGTTCGACCTCCTGCGCGTCCTGGCCGAGGCCTGGCCTGGTGCGGCCTCGCGAGACGACCTCGCCCGGCACGTATTCGGAGCGCGGCGTGTGGACGCATCGTATCGCGTGCGCCTGCGAGTCGAGCTGGGCCGCCTGAGAGCGCAGTTGCGCGACGTGGCGGATATCCGGGCGACCCCGCGTGGCTTCGCCTTGACTCCGCGGCATTCGATGGAGGTGCGGGTCCTCGCGCCACCCATCGAGGGAGCGGGCGGTGCGGTGTTGGCGCTGCTCGCGGACGGCGAACATTGGTCGACTTCGGCGCTCGCGCTCGTGCTCGGATCAAGTCAACGCACGGTGCAACGCGTCCTCTCCTCGCTGGCGGAGGACGGACAGGTCCGCGCGCTCGGCAGGGGCCGCGCGCGACGCTGGGTGGCGCCCCCTGTCAGTGGCTTCACGACGACTTTGTTACTCCCGACCTCCACTCTCTTCGAGTAGAGCGGGCCACAGGGCGAGGGACGGAGCACGGTCATGGACAAGACGCGGGGCGAGGTAGAGGAGATACAGCCAGCGGAGATCCTCCGTGAGTACGGCCCATTCGATGTCGCCTCGCGCGTCCATGGCGTGACGTATGACGGCGCGAACGTCTGGTTCGCCGGAGGCGAGACACTTCAGTCCTTCGATCCGATGAGCGGTGAACCTGTGCGCAGCCTCGACGTTCCGTGCGACGCGGGGACCGCTTTCGATGGCCGGCATCTCTTTCAGCTCGGCGAGGGCCGCATCCGGAAGATCGACCCTGGGACGGGACAGGTGCTGAAGACCGTGCCTGCCCCCGGCAATGGCAACGACTCCGGGCTCACCTGGGCCGAGGGGTTTCTATGGGTGGGGCAGTTTCGTGGCCGGGTGATTCATCAAATCGACCCCGAGACGGGCGCTGTCCTGCGCACCCTTGAATCCAAGCGCTTTGTCACCGGCGTGACGTGGGTGCAGGGCGAGTTGTGGCATGGCACCGAGGAAGGTGATGCGAGTGACATCCGACGAATCGACCCGAAAGACGGTCGTGTGCTTGTCCGGCTCACGCTGCCCAAGGGCCTGACTGTCACCGGGCTCGAGTCGGACGGCGGCGACATCTTCTACGCGGGTGGGGGGCCAAGCCGCACGGTTCGCGCCGTGAGGAGGCCCCGGCGCCCGCGCCGCTGATGCGGTGACTCAAGGGGCTGTCCCTGGTTTTTGCGTTCGCGGCCCTCGGAGCGGCTGCCGAGCCCCGAGCTGGAGGATGCGGCGAGGGGTGCTCAACCTTGGGCATGCGCCGACACGACCTGACCGGTTCCGCTGCCGGGTCAACACACGGGCCCTGTCTCGAGGAGAGGAGACCGAACCGTCATCAACGCCGTCATCGGGGCTCCTGGAGGAACAATGCGTTGCGCGAGGGGCGCTCGCTCCGGCCGCGGTCCGCGACTACATCCCATCCAGGAACCGAGGCGCGGCCCCGCATGAGCGGCGCCCTTCATGGAGGCTGGGACATGGCTGGGGACGTCATCGAGCTGGGAGACGCGGAGTTCAAGCGCGAGGTGCTGGAGTCAGCGGAGCCGGTGCTGGTGGACTTCACGGCCACGTGGTGCCCGCCGTGCCGGGTCATCGCACCGGTCATCGCGTCGCTGGCGGCCGAGTACAAGGGCCGGATGAAGATGGCCAAGCTCAACGTCGACGACCATCCCGCGACGCCGGAGCAGTACGGCATCCGGGCCATACCCACGCTGCTGTTCTTCAAGGGAGGACAGGTGGTGAAGCAGATTGTCGGCGCGGTGCCGAGGGCGAAGCTCGAGGAGGCCGTGCGACAGGTGCTCTGAAGCGACGGGACCGCACCTGCCGGGGTGTGTCTGTCGCAAGGACTCAAAACACAGACACCGCCCGCCTCCATGGACAGACACAGCGCGAACCCATGGATGATTCAACCGGGGAGGCCATGCACGAGCCGGGGATCGAACCCGGACGACCCTTGCGAGTCAGCGGATTTTAAGTCCGCTGCGTCTGCCAGTTCCGCCACTCGTGCGCCTGCGCGGCGTGGACCTTAGTTCACCCGCGCAGGCTTTGCACTCATCGAGAGGCGGGGGGCCACCGCACGCGCTCCCAGCGAAGAAAGCGCTGTCAGAAGCAACAGCGCGTGAACCGAGGCCGACAGGTCCCGGCTGAAGGCAGACAGCACCCCGGAGGCCACGGCCCGCCCGCCGTCCGACATGGCTTGACTCGGCACGTCCTTCACAGGAGTCCGGTCTCCCGGGCATCTTCGCCTTCGCATCAGGCCCCCGGAACGTGGCGGAGAGGGGGCCGACGGGGATGCCCCCCGCCGAGCGCCCGGACCAAGGGGTGGCACGGTCGCGGCCGGCCTCCATGAAGGCGAACAACACATGATGGCGCCACTCCAGGGATTCGTCGTGTTGACCCTCCCGGCGCTCGCGCTGCTGTTGGCGCGATACTTCAAGCCGGTGGCCTGGGTGGGACCGGTGGTCGTGTGCTACCTGGCCGGCATCCTCCTGGGCAACCTGCCGGGGCTGGGACTCCAGCCAGCCGTGAGCCTGTCGGTGGGCGAGGCCGCCGTGCCCCTGGCGATCCCGCTGCTCCTCTTCGCCACGGACATGCCCCGGTGGATGCGTCTGGCGCGCTCCACCTTGCTCTCCTTCGTCCTGGCCTGCGTGGCCGCCATGGTGAGCGCCGCGCTGGTGGGGCTCGCCTTCGCGAGCCGTTCAGACGAGTGGTGGAAGATGGCTGGCATGCTGGTGGGCGTGTACACGGGCGGCACCGCCAACATGAATGCCGTGGGGCTCGCGCTCCAGGTGCGGGAGGAGACCTTCGTGCTCCTCAACACGGCGGACATCGTCGTCGGGACCGCGTATTTCCTCTTCCTCGTGACCGTGGCGCAGCGGCTGGTGCTCCTCTTCCTGCCGCGCTTCACGAACCCCGCTCCGTGGAGTGAGCCGCAAGAGGGAGACGCGGTGCAGGCGGCCTTCTTCACCCGGGCCCGCGTGCGCGGCATGGGGCTGTCGCTCCTGCTGGCCGTCGCCATCTGCGCCCTCTCCGCCGGAGCGGCGTACGGGGTGCTGGGCCGGCTGGACGTGGCCGCGGCGCTGCTGCTCATCACCACGCTGTCGCTGGCCGCATCCCTCATCCGGGCCGTGCGCACGCTGCCAGGCAGCGCAGAGCTGGGAGACTACGCGCTGCTCGTCTTCTGCGTGGCCTTTGGCACGCTGGCGGATGTCCGTCAGCTCCAGCAGGCAGGCATCTCCGTCTTCGCCTTCTGCTTCTGCGTGCAGATGCTGGCGGTGGTCCTCCACTTCGGCCTCGCGGCCCTGTTCCGCATCGACGCGGACACCGTCCTCATCACCTCCACCGCCACCATCTTCGGCCCGGCCTTCATCGGCCCGGTGGCTCGCGCGCTGCGCAACCGTGAGCTGTTGGTCTCTGGCATGACCACCGGCCTCATGGGGATCGCTCTGGGGACCTACCTGGGGCTGGCCGTTTCCTGGCTCCTGCGCCCCTGACACCCGGAGAGACAAGCCCAGGGACTCGTGGAGGACTCCCCGCGCGACGGGCGGCGAGGGTTAAGGTGGAGGCGTGCGGCAGCGGACGCTTCTCATCGACAACCACGACTCGTTCACGTTCAACCTCTTCCATCTGCTGGCGAGGGTCAGCGGCACGGAGCCCCTCGTCGTGCGCAACGACGCGCTGGGCTGGCGGGAGCTGCGAGGGCTCGGGTTCGACAACATCGTCATCTCCCCCGGCCCCGGCCGGCCGGACCGTCCCGCGGACTTCGGCGTCTGCCACGACGCACTGCGGGAAGCGGAGGTCCCCATCCTGGGCGTGTGCCTGGGCCACCAGGGCCTGGGGTACTTCCACGGCGCCCGGATCCAGCACGCCCCGGAGGTCATGCACGGGCGGATGGTTCGCGCGCACCACACGGGAACGGACCTCTTCCTGGGCATCCCGAACGACGTCCAGGTGATGCGCTACCACTCCCTCTGCCTCGCCCGGCCGCTGCCGGAGGACTTGGAGGAGACGGCCTGGGCGCCCGACGGCGTCCTGATGGCGCTGCGTCACCGCCGCCTCCCACGGTGGGGCGTCCAGTTCCATCCGGAATCCATCGGCACGATGCACGGCGGCAGGCTGCTCACCAACTTCGTGCGGCTGAGCCAGGAACACCACGCCCGCGCGCCCCACTCACGCCCGGTTCCGCTCTCGGAGGCGCCGCGTCCAAGCCCCGCCCCTCCGCGCGCCGAGTTCCGCGTCCACCACCGGAAGCTGGCGCTCGACATCGACGCGGAGCAGGCCTTCATCGCGCTCCATGGAGGAAAGGACCACGCCTTCTGGCTGGACAGCAGCCGCGTCGAGCCCCGCCTGTCGCGCTTCTCTTTCATGGGGGACGCCACCGGTCCGCACAGCGCCGTCATCCGCTACCGCGTGAATCCAAGCCGCCTCTCCGTGACCCGGCAGGGCGTCACGGAGGAGCACTCCACGGAGCTGTTCGCGTTCCTCCAGTCCGAGCTGGCACGGCTGCGTCCAGCGCCCTCGGGACTGCCCTTCGACTTCCAGGGAGGGTTCGTGGGCTATCTCGGCTACGAGCTGAAGCATGACTGCGGCGCGAGCGCCCCCCACGCCTCACCGGCTCCAGACGCCGGACTGGTATTGGCGGACCGGCTGCTGGCATGGGACCACCTCGAGCACGCGGTGTACCTGGTGGCGCTCGCCCCCGAGCATGAAGCCGCGCAGGTCCAGGCGTGGTTCGACACCACCGAATCCACCCTGCGCACCCTGCCCCCGCTGGCGCCGCCCAGGACCGAGGCGAGAGGCCCCTTCCCGGTCCGCCTCGCGAGGGACCGCGCCACGTACCTGTCGGACATCGCCCACTGCATGGAGCAGCTCCACGAAGGCGAGACGTACGAGGTCTGCCTCACCAACAAGGTGGTGGCCCGGACCCAGGTGGATGCCCTGGAGCTGTACCGGGTCCTCCGGCGGCTGAACCCGGCGCCCCATGCGGCCTACCTCCGGATGGGAGCGCTGGGCATCGCGTGCTCGTCCCCCGAGCGCTTCCTCCGAGTGGACGCCAAGGGCCTGGCGGAATCCAAGCCCATCAAGGGCACCGTGCGGCGGGGCGCCACCCCCGAAGAGGACGACCGGCTGAGAGAGGAGCTGCGGTCAGGGGAGAAGGACCGCGCGGAGAACCTGATGATCGTGGACCTGGTGCGAAACGATCTCGGGAGGGTGTGTGACGTGGGCTCGGTCCACGTCCACCGGCTCATGGACGTGGAGACGTATGCCACGGTGCACCAACTGGTGAGCACCATCCGGGGCCAGTTGCGCGAGGGCTACACCGCCGTGGACGCGGTGCGTGCCGCCTTCCCGGGGGGCTCCATGACGGGAGCACCCAAGGAGCGCACGATGGAGCTCATCGACCGGCTGGAGGGGGAGGCCCGCGGCGTCTATTCGGGGGCAATCGGCTTCTTCTCCACCACCGGCGCGGCGGACCTGAACGTCGTCATCCGCACCGCGGTGGTCCGCCCTGGAGAGGTGAGCATCGGCGCAGGAGGGGCCATCGTGGCCCTCTCGGACCCGGCGGCGGAGCTGGACGAGATGCGCCTCAAGTCACGGGTGCTCCTGGAGGCGCTGTGCACGGCGCTCGGGCGCCCGGGCGCGCTTCCGGACGTCGACGGTGCGGAGGGGGCCTCCTTGGGGCCGCCTCCAGCCATGACGGACTGAGCCAGGAGGGGGGGTGGGAGGGCCTTCCGGGGTGGGGTCCCTGGGGCGGCGGCGTCCCGGGTGGCGAGGAAAGACCCTCGATTCCTCCACTGCTGGACGGCCAGGGCTTCCGAGGGCGTCGCATCCGGCGAGCCCCTGTTATAAAGCGCCCCCCATGCTTGAGACCGTCACCAAGGGCTTCCGGGCCGCCAAGAACCGCCTCGCCGGCAAGAGCGAACTCACCCCCGAGCTGGTGGACGAGTCGCTGCGAGACATTCGCGTTTCCCTGCTGGAGGCGGACGTCGCCTTCGACGTGGTGAAGAAGTTCGTCGCCCGCGTCCGCGAGAAGGCGGTGGGCGAGGTGGTGCAGACGACCGTCACGGACGCGGGGGGCCAGAAGCGCCGCGTGAGCGCGATGGACCACTTCATCAAGATCTGCCACGACGAGCTGGAGGCCCTGATGGGCCCGGTGGACACGAGCCTCCACCTGAAGCCCAAGGGCCAGCTGTCGGGCATCATGATGGTGGGCCTCCAGGGCTCCGGTAAGACGACGACCACGGGCAAGCTCGCCAGCCGGCTGCTCCAGGAGGGGCGCAAGCCGCTGCTGGTCGCGGCGGACATCTACCGTCCGGCCGCCGTGGATCAGCTCAAGGTGCTGGGGGAGCGGCTGAAGGTCCCCGTCTACCACGAGCCCGGCGTGCAGCCGCCGGAGCTGGCGAAGCGGGGCTACGCCGCCGCGCGCGAGCAGAAGTGCGACGTGGTGCTCATCGACACGGCGGGCCGGCTCGCCATCGACGAGACGCTGATGACGGAGCTGGAGTCCATCAAGGCCAACGTGCAGCCGGACACCATCCTCCTGGTGTGCGACGCGATGATCGGCCAGGACTCGGTGCGCACGGCGGCCGAGTTCGACCGGCGCCTGACGCTGGACGGCTTCATCCTGACGAAGCTGGACGGTGACGCGAGAGGTGGCGCGGCGCTGTCCATCAAGGAAGTGACGGGCAAGCCCATCAAGTTCCTCGGCATGGGCGAGTCGATGGACAAGCTGGAGGAGTTCCGTCCGGACGGCCTCGCGGGCCGCATCCTGGGCTTCGGCGACATCGTCGGCCTGATGAAGGACTTCGAGAAGGTCGTCGACGAGAAGAAGGCCGAGGACGACGCGCGCAAGCTGCTCTCTGGCCAGTTCTCGATGAAGGACTTCGTCGAGCAGATCCGCATGGTCCGCAAGATGGGGCCGCTGAAGGACCTGCTGGAGAAGTTCCCGCTCTTCGGCGACCTCACCGAGCACCTGAACCCGGACGAGAAGGAGCTCACGAAGATCGAGGCGATGTACGACTCGATGACGCAGAAGGAGCGCCTGCGTCCGGACATCATCAACGGCAGCCGCATCAACCGCATCTCGAAGGGCAGCGGACGCAAGCCGGAGGAGGTGCGGGAGCTGCTGCAGAAGTTCGGGATGATGCAGCAGGTGATGGGCACCATCGGCCAGAACCCGGGCCTGCTGGGGCGCATCCCGGGCTTCAAGCAGTTGGGGCAGCTGGGCCAGATGAAGAACATGGACCTGGGCAGCATGTTCGGGAAGGACCCGAAGGCGCTGGAGAAGGCCATGGCGGGGATGGGCGGAGGCATGGGGGGGATGCCCATGCAGCTGCCGCAGATCGCCCCGGGCTACACGCCGCCCATGGGCCAGGCCGCGATGGCCAAGGCCCGCTTGATGGGCTACGCGCCGCCGTCCGTGAGCAAGCCGGACGACCGCGACGCCATCAAGGAGCGGCGCAAGAAGGAGAAGGAGAACAAGAAGAAGAACCGCAAGAAGAAGTAGCCCCTCACCGCGTCACGCGGTGTCCAAGGCACCCTCCCCTGCCCGCGCGTCCCTCCTGAAGAAGGGGGGCGGCGGGCAGGCGTGTTTCAGGAGCCTCGATGTCCGGACGCAGGTCCCGTCTCGCGGACGCCCATGGCAATGTTCTTCCTCGGGACCGACCGGACCTGTCCTTGCAAAACGCGCCCCCATGACCAAGCTGAGACTCTTGCTGCTGTTGAGCTGCGTAGGCCTGAGCCCCGCATGCATCGAAGTTCCGCCTCTGGAGGGCCCGCCCGTGGAGAAGCCTCCGGCGGATCCCGACGCGGACTTCACCTTCACGGTGGTGCCCGCGCAGGAGCAGGTCCTTCCGGGGGGAAGTCTGGACTGTGACGTCCGGCTCGCCTGGACCCAGGCCACAGGGGGCGACGTGACCTGGAACCTCGTGTCGCCACCCGCGGGCATCGAACTCCAGCCATTCACCCTGTCCGCCGGAGAGACACGCGGGACGCTGCGCATCCGGATCGGGGGAGGCACGGCCCCCGGGAGCTACTCGCTGACGCTGCAGGGCCGGAGCGGATCCGTCACGAAGCAGGTGACGCTGGCGGTGACGGTCGGGAAGCCGGGGGACCTGGTGGTGAACTGGGTCGTGCCGACGCCCGTATCCGTCCGGCCAACGACGTGCTGAGAGGCGTTGAGTGAGGCGTCGGGGCGGTGGACCCTGGCGTGCATGTCGAA
>NZ_JAAAPJ010000031.1 GCF_009909145.1 Corallococcus silvisoli | reverse complement strand
ATCTTCACGGAGTCATCATGGCGCGGGCATGAATGGCTCATCCCCCGTCCCTTCCCGCCACGGGGCGCCCCGTGAAAGGGGGCGGCGCGCGAACAGCGCCTGACGAAAAGGAGCGACTCATTTGCTACCGCTGGGTCGTGGAACGAACCCAGGCCTGGAAGAGCCAGCTCCGCCGACTTCGACATTTGTTAGAGGCCGTGAGGCCGGCCGTTGGGGGCTCGCGGGTGCCGCGGCCGGTGGTGAACACATGAAACAGGTGTGACCGCGACACGGACGCTGGCTGGCGAACAGTCGGGCGGGACCCGGGTTGTAGCTCCGGGGATCCGTGATGACGGTGCCCCCGGTCCAGGTGTCAGGCAGGACGGGCGAGGGAGGGGCGAGCATGGGGACGGTCGGCGTTCATGCGTGGCTTTCGGCGTTGGCACTGGTGACAGGCGGCACCCAGGCGTTCGCTCAGGGCGAGCCTCGACAGGCGGATCCGGTGAGCGTGCGCCTCCTCACGGACCTGACCCAAGAAACGGTCCAGCCGGGCGGCCCGGGTTCGCACTTCGACAGCGGGCCCACCGCCACGCTGAACGGGCGGCTGTTCTTCTTCACGGGTCCTCGCGCCGAGGCCCCGGCTCGCTCGGCCCCAGAGCTATGGGTCACGGATGGCACCCGGGCGGGAACCCGCTCCGCGCAGGACCTGCTGCCCGCGAACCTGGTCATCGACGAGTCCTCGCTGCGCGCCACGTCCCACCGCCTGTTCTTCACCGCGACGGACGCGAGCACCGGACGCGAGCTGTGGACGAGCGACGGCACGCCCGCGGGCACGCACCTCGTTCGTGAACTCCAGCCGGGACCGGACAGCGCCTTCGATTCGCCGGGAGCGCTCTTTGTGTCCGGCGACGCCGTGCTGTTCACCGCGTCGGATGGCGTGAGCGGCTTCGAGCTCTGGAAATCGGACGGCACGGAGGCGGGCACGGTGCGCGTCAAGGACGTGCTCCCAGGGACGGGCAGCTCCCGCCCCGGCGAGCTGACGCGAGCGGGCGACACCGTCTACTTCAGCGCCACGGGCCCCGAGGGCCGCGAGCTGTGGCGCACCGACGGCACCGAGGCGGGCACGCGGCGGGTGCGCGACCTCCGCGAAGGCACCGGCGACGCGTCACCGCGTGCGTTCACCGCGGTGGGCTCCACGCTCTTCTTCGTCGCGGATGACGGCCTGCGCGGCCCCGCGCTCTGGAAGTCGGACGGCACCCAAGCGGGCACCGCGTTCGTGACCGACCTGGGACCGAGCGCCGCCAGCCCGTCCCGGCTGCGCCTCGCCGCCCTGGGCGACACGCTCCTCTTCCTCGTGGAGGGCCCGGATGGCGTGGCGCTGTGGCGCACCGACGGCACCGAGGCCGGGAGCCTGCCGGTGAAGGCCCTCCCGGGTGCGATGACTCTCGACTCCAGCCGGGGGCTGGTCGCCGTGGGCGGGCGAGCCTACTTCTCGGCGCGCGGCGCGAACTTCAACGACGCGCTGTGGGTGACGGATGGCACGACGGAGGGCACCAGGACGCTGCCCCTGGACTTCCCGCAGGGGCGCGTCTCACTGGACGCCCTCACGGAATGGGACGGGGCGCTCGCGTTCACCGTGGCGGTGGACAACGGGGTGCGCGAGCTGTGGCGCACCGACGGCACCGGAGCGGGCACGTCCCGCCTGACGCGACTGCCCTCCGGCGACCCGGGGGTCGCTCCGAAGCGGCTTTCACATTTCCAGGGGTCGCTCGTGGTGGCCTCCGCGGACGCGTGGACGCACCTGGGCCTGTGGCGGCTGGACCGGGATGACGCGCCGCCGACCTTCGTGTGCCCGGCCTCCGAGGACGTTCCCTCCAACAGCCCCCAGGGCACGCTCGCGCGCGACCTGAGGCCACCCCTGGTGGGCGGGCAGCCCCCGTTCACGGTGCGCTCCACCCACCCGGACGGCACCCTGCTGCCGCTCTACCAGCCCATCCCCATCCACTATCAGGCCGAGGACGCGGAGGGCCGCGTCGCCTCCTGCGCCATCACCACGACGTCCCGCGACGTGTCGGGCCCCACCTTCCAGGGCTGCCCGACGGAGCTGACGCTCGACACCTGGTCGGCCCGGGGCCTCACCTTCCACTATCCGAACGTGGCCGTGACGGATGAGACGAGCCCCCAGCCGCTGATCAGCTACAGCCCGGAGAACGGCAGCGTGCTGCCCTTGGGCGACACCGTCGTGACGATGACGGCGAAGGACAGCGCCGGCAACGCGAGCACCTGCACGTTCACCGTCACCGTGCGCGACGCCCTGACGCCCTCCTCCGCGTGCAAGGTGAGCGAGGTCCGTGTGGAGGCCGAGGGCCCCGAGGGAGCCCATGCCTTCTGGCCGGAGGACACATCCACCGACGGCACGTCCTCCCAAGGCACTGTCACCCGCACGCACGCGTCAGGGGACCTGTTCCCGCTGGGCCTCACCCGCGTCCAGGTCACGCGCACCGACGCGGCGGGCACCCGCAGCACCTGCGAAATCCAGGTCAAGGTGCGCGACTCGCGACCGCCCCTCCTCACCTGCCCGAGCGACCTCACGTTGAAGACGGCGGTGGTGTCCGGCACCCGCGCGGACTATCCGCCCGCCACCGCCAAGGACACCGTGTCCGCGGCGGACATCTCCTACAGCCCCGTCGTGGGCACGCCGCTCGCGCCGGGCGTGCACTCCGTGCAGGTGACCGCCATCGACGCTGCGGGCAACGCGGCGCTGTGCAGCTTCCACCTGACCGTGGAGTACGACCCGACGAGCGACATGCGCAAGGGGCTGGGCTGCTCGGTGGGCAGCGGACCTTCGACGGCGGGCTGGGGCGCGGTGCTCTTCCTCGCCTGGACGTGGAGCCGCCGTCGGAAGGACGGCACGCCCCGCGCTTGAGCCATGGGCCGTGGCGGTCCGCGGGACTTCCGCTACAGTCCCGCGCGCCCCATGGACCCCACCCTCTTCGTCGTCGGACTCATGAAGGTCGTCCTCGGCGGTCTCGTGGCCGCGCTCGGCATCGGCCTGAGCATGCGCGGCCTGAGCCGCCTGCTGGACAGCCACCCCGTGGAGGAGCTGCGCCAGGGCAACGTCGCCGCCGGGCTGGTGCACGCGACGAGCCTCGTGTCGCTGGGCCTGCTCGTGCAGCACGCGCTCAAGGCCACCAGCGACGCGGTGGACCTGGCGGTGCAGAACCCGCCCGTGTCCGCCATGGCGGTGCTCCAGTTGATGGGCCTGGCGCTCGTGCACGTGGGGCTGTCGCTGGCCGTGGGCGTGGCGGTGCTCGCCCTGGGCGTGCGGCTGTTCGACAAGATGACGCCCGGCATCGAGGAGCTGGCGGAGGTGCGCAAGGGCAACATCGCCGCCGCGCTGCTGCTGTGCGCCTTCCTGCTGGTCATCGCCCTGCTCACCGCGCCCGGCCTCCAGGCCGCGCTCAACGGACTCATCCCCTTCCCCCAGCTGCCCACCGGCATGCTGCGCGCGCCCGCCTGACGTCCCGCATGTCCGCGCGCTCCTGGAGGACGCTGCTGTCGCTGGTGCTGGTGGGCGCGCTCCTGTCCATCACCGGATGGCGGTGGGTGCTGGCGAGGAACGCGGGCCGGCTCGCGGAGGCACCGCGGACCGAAGCCCCCGTGGCCCCACCCCGGGAGGCCACGCAGGACCTGGGCGCGGCGTTGATCCCCGAGGACACGCCGCCAGAGCGCGTGAAGGCCTACGACTGGCGCGTGGAGGGAATGGAGCCCGCGCGGCAGCAGGTGGCCTACGGCCTGGGGGAAGCCGTGGAGCGAGGGCTGGAGGAGGCCCACCGCGACTACAGCGTGCGGCTGCGCTACCGCGCCATGGGCCCGGAGCGATTCACGTACGTGGCGCCACCGGGGTGCGGCACGGACATGCGCTGCATCTACGCGGAGCTGATGCGCAGCAACGCGGAGCCGGTGCGCGTGCTGGGGGAGCGCTTCGCCACCTCCATCCGCGAGCGCGACCTGGACGCGGCGCAGGCCACCGAGCTCATCCTCGGGTTCGTGCGCCGCATCCGCTACGAGCTGCCCGGCGACGAGCCCTTCGGCATCGTGCCGCCGGGGCTGGTGCCCGCGCAGGACCGAGGCGACTGCGACTCCAAGGCGGTGCTCGCGCTGATGCTCCTGCGACAGGTGGGCGTGGACGCGGTGATGCTGTACTCGGACGCGCTGGCGCACGCGGCCATTGGCGTGGGGCTGCCCGGCAACGGCACCCGCATCCCCTTCGCCGGGCGCGGGTACCAGTACGCGGAGCTCACCGCGGAGGGCTGGCCCCTGGGGATGATCCCTCCCCAGTACGACAAGCCGCAGCTCTGGCGGGTGCTCCCCCTGCCGGACGCGCCGGGCTGAGCACGCGCTTCGCCCACTGGGGCCAAGCCGCGTGTCGCGACAGGCTCCTCCCGCAGGACAGTGCCAGACCCGGGCCCTGGAGCCCCACATTTATTTCCGTTATTTCTGCTCTATCAAGGATGAACCGTCCTCGTGGCGGCGTCCCCTTCCAGACGGAGTCAGTCAGATGGAAACCAGGTGTTCGCGGACGTGGGTGCTGGGCCAGCGGGGGTGTGCCGGCGTGGGGCTGTTGATGCTGGCCCTGGGGTGCGGCGCGGCGGAGGAGCGGGAGTTCCCGCCGGAGGCGCCGGGCGAAGTGGTGAGGGAGCTGGGGGCGTGCACGCACGCGGTGACGACGAACACGTACGTGGGCCCGGACTACTGGGGCACGCTGGTGTTCAAGAACACGGGCACGGTGGCCATCGCCAATCCTCGGGTCTCCCTCGACGTGCCCTCGGGCGTGACGTGTGACGATGATCAACCCGGCTGGGCGCACACGCAGAGCGGCCGCACGTGCACCTTCACGCGCACGTCCTCGCTGACGGTGGCGGTGAACGCGTCGTACACGTTCAACTACTCCACCGACTCCAGCACGTCGTTCACCGCGACCCACGTGAAGGTCCAGTCCGACAGCTGCGGCGGCACGGCTCCCGGCGGCACCGGGCTCACCGCCAACCAGAAGAAGGTGGCGGAGGCGCTGACGAGCATCTGGGAGAACGACACGCCCACGCTCGACTACGCCTATTCAGAGAACATCCACGACGGGCGCGGCTACACCAACGGGCGGGCGGGCTTCTGCACCGGCACGGGCGACGCCATCCAGGTCGTGCAGTGCTACCGGGCCCTGCGCACCGAGGCCAATGGCAACCGCCTGTCGAAGTACTGGAGCGCGCTCACCGTCATCAACAACCGCTTCCTGTCCACCGGGCAATCGCAGGCGTCCACGGCGGAGCTGGACGCGGTGGGCGGCTGGACCACGGACTGGGCGGCGAGCTTCAACACCGCCGCCACGAAGGCGGACTTCAAGCAGTGCCAGGACCAGGTGAGCGACGCGCTCTACTACACGCCCATCATGAACGAGGCCGCGAAGTGGGGCCTCACCCAGGCGCTCACCAAGGCGGCGCTGTACGACGCGGCCATCAACCACGGCGAGGACGGCGCGAGGGACCTCATCCGCAAGGCGAACACCGCCCTGGGCAACAGCGCGCAGGTGGCGCCGGTGATTGGCTACAACGGCATCACGGAGAGCGCGTGGCTCCAGAAGTTCCTGGAGAAGCGCCGGGACGTGCTCGCGGGAGACTCCACCTGGGCGGACGCGGTGGACCGCGTGGCCGCGTATGAGAAGCAGCGCCGCCTTGGCAACTGGGACCTGGGCACCGCCCTGCGCAACGACGTGCGCGCCCGCGACTGCTGGGGCACCACCTACCCGTCGAGCGGCTACACCGTGCGCGCCATCAACCCGGACGGCACCTGGAGCACGCCGGCCTCGTTCACGTACGCCTGCCAGTAGGACGACAGGCCCCCCCACGCGGGCCGTGACGGCGGGGCGTCCGGGATGGCATGACCCGCTCCATGGCTCGTGACGTCTCGTTCTTCGACAAGCTCGGTGCGCTCCTCGCCCAGGAGCGCGAGGCGGAGAAGGCCCGCATGGCGGCGTTCGCGCAGGGGCTGTCCCTGCGCGAGCGCGAGGAGCAGGGCCTGTCGGTGCTGGACCTGGAGACCGTCGAGGAGGAGGTGGGCCTGGGGGGCCGCATCCTCCTCACGCTCGCCCGCGCGGACCGGGGCAGGCTGCCCACGCGCCTGTCCAACGGCGACTTCGTGGCGGTGCTGCCCCGCCGCGCGGAGGTGAAGGAACCGGCGAAGGCGCTCGTGTCGCGCGCCACCTCCACCCGCATCCAGCTCGCCTTCGACCGCGAGCCCCCCGCCTACCTCTCCGAGGGACTGTTGCGCCTGGACGTCGTCCCCAACGACGTCACCTACGAGCGCGTGCGCGCGGGCCTCCAGCGCGTGAAGGGCCTGGACAAGGGCGCGGAGCGGCACAAGCGCGAGGTGCTGCTGGGCAACGAGCCCCCGCGCTTCGACAACACCAGGGACTTCACCCCCACCCGCCCGCTCAACCCGGAGCAGCTGGACGCCGCCAGGCGCGCGCTCGCCGCGGAGGACTTCTTCCTCATCCACGGCCCGCCCGGCACCGGCAAGTCCACCGTGCTGGCGGAGGTGGCGGCCCAGGCCGTCGCACGCGGCGAGCGCCTCTTGTGCACCGCGGCCAGCAACGCCGCCGTGGACCACCTCCTGGAGCTGTGCCTGGAGCAGGGCCTGAGGGCCCTTCGCGTGGGCCACCCCGCGCGCGTCGCGCCCCGCCTCCAGGAGCACACGCTGGACATCGTGGTGGAGGAACACCCCGACCGCGTCATCAGCCGCGACCTGTTCGACGAGGCCTTCGACCTCTTCGGCTACGCGCGCCGCCAGCGCAACCAGGGCCGCAGCCGCGAGCGCTTCTCCAACGCCCGCTCCTCCACCGCGGAGGCCAAGGACCTGATGGACGAGGCGCGCAAGCTGGAGAAGAAGGCCGTGAAGGCCGTGCTCGCCCGCGCGGACGTGGTGTGCGTCACGCTGGCGAGCCTGGGCTCCGGCGTGCTCGCCGGCGAGGAGTTCGACCGCGCCCTCCTGGACGAGGCCACCCAGGCCACCGAGCCGCTGGCCCTGCTGGGCTTCCTCCGCGCGCCGAAGGTGGTGCTCGCCGGGGACCCGCAGCAGCTGCCCCCCACCGTGCTGTCGCAGGAGGCCTCGAAGGCGGGCCTGGGCGTGAGCCTCTTCGAGCGCCTGCTGAAGGACCACGGCGACGACGTGAAGCGCATGCTGCGCGAGCAGTACCGGATGAACACCGCCATCATGGCCTTCCCGTCGAAGGAGATGTACGCCAGCGAGCTGCGCGCCCACCCGTCCGTGGCGGATCGCACGCTGGCGGGGGTGCTCACGCCAGGAACGGAGGTGGACGCCCCGCCCGTGCTCTACCTGGACACCGCGGGCAAGGGCTTCGACGAGGAGGAGGAGCCCACCACGCACAGCCTCCTGAACCCGGGCGAGGCCGGCTACGTCGTCGCCCGCGTGCGCCAGCTCCTGGGCCTGGGCCTGTCCCCGCGCGAGGTGGCCGTCATCGCCCCCTACAGCGCCCAGGCCCGCCACCTGCGCGAGGCCCTGGAGGCCGTCCACCCCGAGGTGGAAGTGGACACCGTGGACGCGTTCCAGGGACGGGAGAAGGACGCCATCCTCGTCAGCCTCACCCGCTCCAACAGCGAGGGGCAGCTGGGCTTCCTCAATGACCTGCGCCGCATGAACGTCGCCCTCACCCGCGCCCGCCGGCACCTGTTCGTCGTGGGCGACTCCGCCACCCTCAGCAGCCACCCCTTCTACGCGCGCTTCATCGAAGGCACGCAGACCGACGGCGGCTACCGCTCGGCGTGGGAGTGGCCAGACCCGGCTGAACAATGATTGTCATCCCAATGACTCCGGCCTGCCCCCCAGGGCTACGCAAGGAGTGCGAACCAGGCGCGCGAAAATTGTCGGCGCGCTGAACGAATTTTGTCACCCGCTCCGCCGCCCGCCGGGGAGACGGCCGGAAATCAGGCATTTGGCGCAAGCCACAGGGTCGGCACGAAGGATGCTTCTCTTTCCGGGCACGGAGGGAATGCATGTCTCAAGCGCCTGTGGTGACCAAGGAGAATGACGTCTGGGTGATTCGGATCGACCGGCCCAACGGCAAGACCCAGGAGTACCGCTGCGCCACGGAGAGCCAGGCCCGGCAGCTGGCGCTGGTGCTCGGCCGTCCCGACACCGGAGGCCCGCCGCGCCCCGCGTCGTCGTCCAGCAGCGTCGCGTAGGGTCGCCAGCACCCGGGGGGACGGGGTAAGGCGGGAGGCACGAGGAGGTTCCCGTGCCCGCCGCCGCATTCGAATCGCTCACCGTGGACGCCGAGGGCCTGCCGCTGCACGTGCGGCAGCGCCACCCCCACGGCACCCCCGCCGTGTTGTTCCTGCACGGGTGGTTGGACCACTCCCACAGCTTCGACCCGCTCTCCGAGTTCCTGCCCGAAGCCTGGCGCACGGTGCTGCTGGACCTGCGCGGCATGGGGGAGAGCGGCCACGCCGGGCCCGGCGCCGCGTACCACTTCAGCGACCACCTGCTGGACGTGGAGGCCGCCCTGGACGGGCTCGCACTCCCCCGCGTGCATCTGGTGGGACACTCGCTGGGCGGCATCGTCGCGCTGGCGTACGCCGCCGCGCGGCCGGAGCGGATCCAGAGCCTGACGCTCATCGAAAGCCTGGGCCCGTCCGGCGGCCCGCCCGAAGGCGCCCCGGTCCGCCTGCGCAGCTTCCTGGAGGACTCGCGCCGCCCGCCGAACCGCAAGCGCTACCCCAGCGTGGAGGCCGCCGCGGAGCGCCTGCGTCACACGAACCCCACCCTCTCCCCGGACGCGGCCCTGCTCTTCGCCCGCCACGGCACCCGGCTCACGCCGGAGGGGGACTTCACCTTCACCTTCGACCCGCGCCACCGCCGCCGCTTCGGACAGGCCTTCGACGAGGCCCAGTGGCTGGCGCTGGAGGCCGCCGTCACCTGCCCCGTGCAGCTCCTGCGGGGCACCCGCGGCCTGTCCCCCACCCCCGCGCTGCTCGAGGGGCGGCTCGCCGCCCTGCGCACCCTGGTGGGCCCCGCCCGCTTCTTCGACGGCGGCCACCACGTCCACCTGGAGCAGCCCGCCGCCGTGGCCGCCGCGATCGCCGCGTTCGTGGGGGAAGCGTCCACTTCCTGACCTGAAATGAGGCAGGTGCTCCTTGGCAAAAGGCCAGGAAAAACCTTTCACCCTCCAGGGCACCCCGGTTCCCTCCAGCGCTCACTTGGCCGCTGGATTGGGCGCCAAGTCCTTGATTTCAGGGGGCACCACGCCCCGTGCCGGCTCCGGCACGGGACTTGATTAGGAGAGGCCCGTGTCCCGGGCATCCGTGTGCGTGTGGTGGGGAAGGATGGGGAGCGGACAATGGTGATGGGGTGGAGGGGTCGGTACGTCCTGCTGGCGTCACTGGTGGCGGGGACGATGGCGTGTCACGAGGAGGACCAGACGCGCGGGGTGCAGGCCACGGCGGTGCTGGACGTGGATGCGCTCGACTTCGGTGACGTGCCGGTGGGCGAGTGGCGTGAGAAGGACGTGCGGATCCGCAACGTGGGCTACGTGCCGTTCTCCGCGCTGGAGGCGCTGGGGTTGGGAAACAACCCGGCCTACCAGGTGGAGCTGACGGACGGCGGAGGCCGCGTGCCGCCGGGCGAGTCCCACGTCGTGAAGGTGCGCTTCCACCCGCTCGCCGAGGGCCCCGTGGAGGAGACGCTGCGCGTGACGACGGACGCCAACGTGGGCGCCCTGCAGCAGGTGCCCGTGCACGGCCTGGGGACGCCCACCCGCATCGGGGTGAACCCGCCGGTGCTGGACTACCAGACGCTGGAGGTGGACAGCGACCGCACGCTGGAGGTCACCGTCACCAACCCCGTGGACCTCCCGCTGACGCTGAAGGTGGCGGGCAATCAGGCGGACCCCTTCACGGCGGACACCATCACCGTGCCGCCCAACACCACCCAGGTGGTGAAGACGAAGTACCTGCCCCGCTCGCTGGGGCGGATGGACGCCCGGCTGGAGGTCGTGTCCTGCGAGACGTGCACCCCGTCCGTGGTGGACCTGCAGGGCAACTCCGTGGCGAGCGCCTTCGTGTTCGACCCCGCGCCCGTGCCCTTCGACGAGATCCCGGTGCACGAGCGCACCGAGTCCTTCACCCGCGCGCGCAACATCACCTGGCGCCCGGTCACCATCTCCGCGCTGGCCACCAGCGACCGCGCCTTCCTGCCGCTGTCCAAGCCGGAGGGCACCACGGTGCAGCCGGACGAGGTGGTGGAGATGCGGATGGAGTTCGCCGCGCGCTACTCCGGCCCCAACGTGGGCAACCTCACGGTGGCGTACGCGTCCGACAAGGCGCGTGAGTCGCGCGTGATGCTGGATGCGCGAGGCGGCCGGCCCACGCTGGCCGTGGCGCCGGTGGCGCTGGACTTCGGAGAGCTGCCGGTGGGCGGCAAGGTGGAGCAGGTCATCCGCATCACCAACGCGGGCAGCAACGGCCCCCTCACCTTCACCGGCGTGCGCGCGGACGGCGACGCGGCGCAGTTCAACGTGGACACCCCCACGCGCGGCACCCAGCCCTACGCCTGGAAGGCCGGCGCCTGGCCCACGCTGGAGGCCAACGGCCTTCAAATCAACCCGGGCGACGACGCGCTGGAGCTGAAGGTCTACTTCGAGCCCAAGACGGAGGGCACCTTCACCGCGACGCTCTTCGTGCAGTCCAACGACCTGTTCACGCCCGAGCGCGCCATCACCTTGACGGGCCGCGCTCGCGCCAGTGGCCCGTGCGTGTATCAGCTGCGGCCCCAACCGAAGCTGGAGTTCGCCAACGTGGCGCCAGGCCGCGGCGCGGTGCTGGGCTTCTACTTCCGCAACCCGGGCCGGGCCGAGTGCGCCATCAAGAACGTGCACCTGTCCAACGACGGCGGCGGCGTGTTCTCCATGCCCGGAGGTCCCATCACCGGCGGCGTGGTGCTCTACGACACGGCCTTCAGCTCCATGATTGCCTTCAAGGCCCCCGCCACGGGCGGCGAGTTCAACGGCGAGCTGATGCTCACCGTCAACAACCCGGCCTACCCCACGGTGACCCTGCCCATCCACGCGGTGTCGGAGGCGTCCTGCCTGGTGGCCACGCCGTCCTTCGTGGACTTCGGGCCCATCCGCTACGACTGCGCCGCGAAGCCGCGCAAGACATTCGTGTCCAACCGCTGCAGCGAACCGCTCACCGTCTCGGACGCCATCATCGGCAACGGCACGAGCAACCAGTTCTCGCTGATGACGCCGGTGACGGCGCCCATCACGCTCCAGCCCGGTCAGGGCTTCGAGATGGAGGTGGGCTATGCCCGCGACGTGCTGGGCCAGCACTACAGCCCCATGTACCTCCAGTCGGACACGGAGCCGCACGGCTTCCTCGTGCCGCTGCTCGCGGAGACCAACCACGAGGGCATCCAGGTGGACCGCTTCACCCAGGGCACCGACAGCCAGCTGGACGTGCTCTTCGTGGTGTCCAACACCACCACCATGGAGCCGTACCAGCAGCGCCTGCGCAACGCCATCCCAGGCTGGCTGGCGCGCGCCAAGGAGCTGAACGTGGACGTGCGCGTGGGCGTCACCAGCACCGGACTCGTGCAGCGCGACGGACAGTGCGGCGGCGGGGCCAACGGCGGTGAGGCCGGCCGCCTCTTCCCGGTGGACGGCAGCCGCGCCCGCGTGGTGTCCGGCGCCAGCGCCAACGCGGCCGCCACCATCCAGGCCAACATCGAAGTGGGCCTCTGCCACAACCTGGTGCAGGGCCTGGAGACGATGCGCCAGGGCCTGTCCGCCCCGCTGTCCGAGCAGGCCGACGACCTCCGCACGCCGCAGCCCAACGACGGCAACCTGGGCTTCACCCGCATCGCGGCCCGCATGGCGGTGGTCGTGCTGGCGGACGAGGACGACCACTCCGGCTTCGAGCCGGACAGCTACATCCAGTTCCTCCACACGCTGAAGGGCACGGGCATGTCCCACCGCAGCAACCTGCACGCGCTCGTCCCCGCCGGAGCGTCCTGCTCCACCGCGGGCACCAGCGCGGACCGCTTCGCCGCGGTGGCCAAGGGCACGGGCGGCAGCGTGGGCTCCATCTGCGAGAGCGACTACCGCGCCTTCCTGGACCCCATCATCCAGCAGGCCGGCGGCCCGCAGGCGGACTTCCCCCTCACCGCGCTGCCGGACGGCACCGAAGAGCTCAGCGTGCGCGTGAATGGCCGCGTCCTGCCCGCGGACCAGTGGATGTACGACGCGGGCCGCAACGCGGTCATCTTCAACCAGGGCGCGGTGCCCACCGCGGGCCAGTCCGTGGAGATCCGCTACCGCAGCATCTGCGCGCCGACGCCCTAGCCAGGGCCGGAGGCTCGTGACGCACCGCGCCCGGGCCGGGCCCAGAGGGGGCCGGCCCGGTTCGTGTTTTCACGACAGCCCGGACTTTTGAGATCCGAGCGGTCGCGGCTATCGTCACGGCCGGAGTGGAAACGTTCGGCCGCTATGAATTGCTGCGCAAGCTGGCCACCGGCGGCATGGGGGCCGTCTATCTGGCCCGGCAGAAGGGGCCGGTGGGGTTCCAGAAGCTCCTGGTGGTGAAGCGGCTGCTCCCGCATCTGTCGGAGGACGACGAGTTCCTCCAGATGTTCCTGGACGAGGCGCGCATCGCGGCGCTGCTCAACCACCCGAACATCGCGCAAATCTACGAGATGGGGGACGTGGACGGGCAGTACTACATCGCGATGGAGTACGTGCACGGCGAGCCGCTGGGGTCGCTGGTGCCGCGCGCGTCGGCGCACCCGGGCGGTTTTCCGCTGGGGTTGCGGTGCCGCATCATCGCGGAGGCGGCGGCGGGGCTGGACGCGGCGCACAACGCGCGCAGTCCGTCCGGCCGCAAGCTGTCGCTCATCCACCGGGACGTGTCGCCGCAGAACGTGCTGGTGGGCTTCAACGGCGGCGTGAAGCTCATCGACTTCGGCGTGGCGAAGGCGCAGGGGAAGCTGTCCCAGACGGTGGTGGGCACCATCAAGGGCAAGCACGCGTACATGTCCCCGGAGCAGGCGCGGGGCGAGCCGCTGGATGCGCGCTCGGACGTGTTCGGGCTGGGGACGGTGTTCTACGAGCTGTTGACGGGCGGGCGCCTGTTCAAGCGTGAGACGGAGATGGCCACGCTCAAGGCGGTGGTGGGCTTCAAGATCGTCCCGCCGTCGGAGGCGGTGCCGGGCATCCCCAAGTCGTTGGATCCCATCGTCTTCAAGGCGCTGGCGCGCAAGCGCGATGACCGCTTCTCCACGGCGGGCGAGCTGCAGCTGGCGCTGGAGGAGTTCCTTCAGCAGGAGAAGCTGCACGGCACCAGCGCGCACCTGGCGGCGTTCATGCGGGACGTGTACGCGGACGAGCTGGAAGAGGAGCGCTTCGCGGCCGAGCCGACGATGATCTACTTCGACCCGCGCCTGATGGCCCGGCCAGGAGGCAGCGCCCCCGCGAAGGCCCCGGCCTCCGGGACGACGCCCCCCCAGGGCAAGGCGGCGGCGCAGGTGAAGGCGCCCCGCGCGCCGGAGCCGTCCGGCGTGAGCCACTCGTCGACGAAGGCCGCCGCGTCGCCGGAGGATTCAGGCGAGGGAGCACCGCCGGAGCGGACGGCGCGCACGAAGGAGAACTCCGGACTGAGCCGCCCCGAGGCCCGGCCCGTGAGGACCCGTGAGAACACCGGCCTGAGCCACGCGGACACGCGGCCCGTGCTCGGAGACGCGGACGCCAGCCACTCCTCCACCGCGAAGCACGAAGCCGTGCGCGGCGACGCAAGAGAGGGTCATGCGTCCACCGCGAGGCACGAGGCCGTGCGCGGCGACGCGGATGAGGGCCGTGCTTCCACCGCGAAGCACGAGGCCGCTCGGCGTGACTCGAACACGGGCCGCTCCTCCACCGCGCAGTTCGGAGCCGTGCGCGCGGAGGACTCCAGCGGAGCCCGGCCTGTCGCCAAGCCCGGCCGTGCACCAGAAGGTTCCACCGGGGGCCGCTCCCCGGGGAAGACCGCGCGGGCCTCCTCCGAGGCCGACAGCCGGGCTTCGGCGAAGTCCGCGCGCGCCGCGGACGACTCCGCCGGCGGCAAGGCCTCCGCGAAGGCGGGCCGCGCCTCCGAGGGCTCCGTCTCCTCCGCCCGGCGCCCCTCGCGCGGGAATGATCCCGACTCCGGCAAGTAGCGGTTCCCGGACTCGATGGAGCAGCGCGCCGGGGGTCGGGGGCCCATGACGGCCGCGAGGACACCCGGTTCACGCGAGGCCATGACTCGCGTCGCAACGCGCGGACAGGATTCACGTCACACCGCGAGGTCGCCGCCCGCGCGGCACCGCGCAGCCAGGACTCGCGTCACACCGCGCAGTCGCTATCCGCGGCACCGCGCAGCCGTGATTCGCCTCACACCGCGCGGCGGAGAAGGCGCGGCGTCTAGAGGCTGGCCAGGGCGACCCGGTACAGCGCGCGGTAGCCCATGCGCGGCGCGACCTCGAAACGGTCCGCGTTGAAGATGTCGCGCAGCAGCGCCTGCCCGTCCGGCGTGGACTGGAGCCCCAGGAGCGCTGACTCCAGCGAGGCCACCAGCGGCGCGGGCAGCCCCATCGCCACCGGCACGCCGTCGTTGGGGGCCTCGTCCGTGTACGCCAGCAGCTCGAACTTCGCCCCCATCCCGGGGCCCAGCACGTCATCCACGCCCGTGGCGAAGCTCAGCCCGGTGGAGGCCGGCGGACAGAACACGCTCGTCACCTGCGCCCGCCCGTCCAGCACCGCCTCCAGCGCGCCGTGGTAGGAGCCGGTGAACTGCTGCGACACGAACGCCCGCGACGGCTCCAGCCCCTGCGTCTTGAGGAACGCGCTGGGCAGCAGGTAGCCCGCCACCGAATCGCGGTCCACCCACGCCGCCGTGGCGCCCTTGAGCTTCTCCAGCGTCAGCCCGGAGCCCGCCCGGCCCACCAGCGCGGAGCGGTAGCTGGACATGCCCCGGCGCACCCCGCGCGTCAGCACCCGCACGCCCATGGCCTCCATGCGCGCGCACACGAAGGGCGGCGCCCAGGCCGCGTCCGCGCGCCCGGACAACAGGTCCTTGGCCAGGGTCTCGTAGCTGGTGGCGACATTCACCTCCACCAGCTTGCCCAGCGCGCGCTGCAGGAACGACGCGAGCCGTTCCGCACGCTCGCGCGCCGTCTCACTGCCCAGCGATGGCGGCAGGCCGAAACGGAAGGAGTGCCGCGGACCGGAGGGGACGTGCGGGGTCATGCCACCTCCCTGCTTACCCCTGCTGGTCCAGCCGCGCCACTTCATCGTCAGCCAGACCGAACGTCGCCTGGAGCAAATCCAGGATCCGCTGCTCCGCGACGCTCGTCCGGCCGGACGCGTGGGCGATCTTCGTGGCCAGCTGGTACGCCTTCACCCGCTGGGAGTGCGTCGCCAGGCCGTGCGCCAGCACCTGCAGTCGCTGCGGCAGCCCGTCCGACGCCAGCGCCGCCACCGACTCGCTGACGAAGCCCTGCGCCCGCTCCGGGCTCACGTTCTGGAAGAGCGGATCCGCCGCGAAGCTCTCCACCATCGCCCGGGCCTCCGCCTCCTTGAGCTGCCCGTCCGCCGCCAGCACCAGCACCATCACCTCCGCGAACAGCCGCTCCAGGGGCTCGCCCAGCGCCTCCGACAGGCTGCCCCCCTGCTCGATGACGTCGATGATCTGCGCCACCTCGTCCTCGGAGATGCCCAGCGCCGCCTGGAACGTCTTCAGCAACCCCAGCTCCGAGCGCGTGGCCCGCTGGTCCGCCAGCGCCACCGCCGCCGCCAGCCCGAAGGCCAGCATCCGGTTCTTGTGGTCCGGCAGCCGCCGCCGCAGGGACGACAGCACGTCCTCCAGGTTGCGCGCCTCCGACAGCCGCGCCGCGCTGGACTCCACCAGCTGGTTCAGCTCTCCGGACTGCGTGCCTTCGAACTCCGGGCGCTCCAGCACGCGCGCCAGCAGCGTCTGCATCTCGCGCTGGGACACGCTGCCATCCGCCATGGCGGCCAGCAGCATGGCCTCCACCAGCGCCGCGTTGCGCTCCTTGCGCGCCTTTACTGCCTGCTCTCGAGCCATGGACTGGCGCTCCCTTGCGTCTCGGTGGTGGGGGGGGTGGCCCGGGGCCCTTCTTCTTCCGTCGCGTTCAGCGGGTCCGGGTTCAGCGTCTTGTCCAAAAGGTGCGTCGGCCGCACGTTCGACATCGCGTTCAGCAGGCTCTGGCGGACGTTGGGGATCTCCCGGCCCAGGTCCTCCACCAGCTTCTGCATCCGCTTTCGCTGCAGGTTCTCCTGCGAACCGCACAGGTCGCAGGGGATGATGGGGAACTGCTTCGCCTCCGCGAACTGGATGATCTCCTTCTCCGGCGCGTAGCACAGCGGCCGGATGACCACGTTGCGCCCGTCGTCGCTCTTCAGGAGCGGCGGCATCGCCTTGAGGCTCCCGGCGAAGAACATGTTCAGGAGCATCGTGTGGATGAGGTCGTCGCGGTGGTGGCCCAGGGCGATCTTGTTGCACCCCAGGTGCACGGCGGCGTTGTAGAGGATGCCCCGGCGCAGGCGGGAGCACACCGAGCACTGCGTCTTGCCCGGGGGGGTCTTCTCCAGGACGATGCTGTAGGTGTCCTCCTTCAGCATCTTGTAGGCGTAGCCCTCGCGCTGGAAGTACCCCTCCAGCACGTGGCCCGGGAAGCCGGGGTGGCCCTGGTCCAGGTTCACCGCCAGCAGGTCGAACTTCACGGGAGCCCGCCGCTGCAGCTCGCGCAGCAGGTGGAGCATCGTGTAGGAGTCCTTGCCTCCCGACACGCCCACCATGATGCGGTCCCCGGCCTCGATGAGGCGGAAGTCCGCGATGGCCCGGCCCATGTGGCCAAGCAGGCTCTTTTCCAGACGTTGGGCGTCGTTCATCGGCGGGGCCATCCTAGCGGCGGTTCGGGAAAAAACACGTCAAACGGGCGTGCCGGTCCGCTAGCCTGCTCCCCGCGATGCCGACCTTCCCTCAGGGTGCCGTGGACGTGGTGGACAGCGCGAGCGCGGAGGCCGCCACGCGCGGGCTGGAAGCCGCGCCGGAGTGGGCGGTGGACCTGGAGGCGGACGCCATGCACGCCTTCCGGGCCCGCCTGTGCTTCCTCCAGCTGGGCACCGACACGGACATCTTCCTCTTCGACACGCTCCAGCCGGGCGTGGATCCCCGCCTGCTCTCCCCCGGCATGGAGGATCCGGCGCGCACCAAGTACTTCCACGCCGCCCAGGGCGACCTCCAGTTCCTCGCGGAGGCAGGCGTGCGCGTGCGCGGCCTCTTCGACACGCACCGCGCGGTGACGCTCCTGGGCTGGCCCAAGGTGGGCCTGGCGGACCTGGCCCGTGAACGGCTGGGCGTGGAGCTGCCAAAGGAGCACCAGCAGTCCGACTTCGCCCTGCGCCCCCTGCCCCCGGGCATGCGCGACTACATCGCCAACGACGTGCGCTACCTGTGCGAGCTGGGCCGCCAGGTGCGCGACGCGTGCCGCGAGGCGGACATCCTGGAAGAGGTGCTCCTGGACTGCGACCGCATGTGCGCCGAAGCCGAGGCCCGTCCGGAGGTCGGCGCCGAGTACAAGCCCAAGCTGTCCCGCAGCGGCCTGTCCCAGACCCAGTACGCGCTGGCGCACGCCATCGCCCAGGGGCTGCACAAGCTGCGGCTGGAGTGGGCGGAGAAGGACAACGTGCCCATGGGCCGCATGCTGTCCAACATGGCCATCACCGACCTGGCGATGAAGCAGCCGGACACGCACAAGGACCTGGCCCGCGCGGCCGGCGTGCGCGGCGCCGTGGTGCGCGCGCACGGCGACGCCCTGCTCGCCCTCATCCGCGAACAACAGCAGAAGGCCGCCCGGGGCGAGCTGGACCTGGACCGTGAGCCCAAGGGTCCGCGCGACCCCCACCGGCGCAAGCGCGAGGACGCGCTCAAGGCCTTCCGCGTGGAGCAGGCCACGGCGCGCAAGGTGACGCCCAGCGTGGTGCTCACCAACCCGCTGATGGACGCGCTGGCGTCGAAGCCGCCCGCGAGCGTGGAGGAGCTGGCCCAGCTGCCCTACCTGGGCGCGAAGCGGGTCCAACTCTACGGCGAGAAGCTGGTCGAGCTGCTCAAGGCCTTCCCGGTGCTGGGCAGCTGACGTTTCCCCGGCCCCCCAAGGCAGGACAGGCGCGATTCACGTGAATCGTCCGTGAGTCGTGCGCATCCCTGACGCCGCGCGTGTCCATGGCCCCGGGACGCAGGTGTTCACGCCCCATCTGGGCCTTCAGTGCTGGTTGCGCGGACGGCGGGCGTGCGTACCTTTGACGCCGCACTTCAGGGAGGGCGTGGCCATGTTGGGAGCAAGGACAGGCGCGGCGCGAACGGAGGTCTCCCGATGCATCGCCGCGAGCCTGCGGTGTCAGAGCGCCTGCGAGGAAGGCATGGCGCGGCTGGCGGCCCAGGGCATCCCGGCGGACGACGACGCGGTCCGCCTGCTGCGCCAGTGCGCGGAGCTGTGCGAGCTCAACGTGCGCGCCCTCCAGAAGGAGAGCCGGCTGTCGCGCCGCACCGCCAGCCTGTGCTTCGAGCTGGGCAGTCAGGTGGCGCGCGCCGCGTGGCTGGAGGCGTTGGACCCGGCCTCGGACGCGCTCGCGCGGGACGCGCTGCACCTGGCGCGCGCGTGCCGCCCGCTGGTGTTCGCCGCCTGAGCTAGAGCGCGACGCCGTACAGCGCGCCGTACTTCGCGCGCAGGTACGCGAGGAAGTCCCGGTCCGTGAGCCCCTCGCCGGTGATGGCGCGCACGCGCTCCTCCGCCGGCAGCCGGAAGCCCTGCGAGTGCAGCTGGGCGCGCAGCCACCCGAGCAGGGACGCCGTGTCCCCCCGCGCCAGGTCCGCGTCCAGCGCCGGCAGCGCGCGGTTCGCGGCGGCGTACAGCGACGCGGCGTAGAGGTTGCCCAGCGCGTACGTGGGGAAGTAGCCCAGCTCTCCCCAGGCCCAGTGGATGTCCTGCAGCACGCCCTGGGTGTCGTCCGGCGGCGTGAGGCCCAGGTAGCGCCGCATGCGCTCGTTCCACGCGGCCGGCAGCTCCGACACGGGCAGCTCGTCGCGCAGCATCGCCAGCTCCAGCTCGTAGCGCAGGACGATGTGCAGGTTGTACGTCACCTCGTCCGCCTCCACGCGGATGAGCGACGGCACCACGTGGTTGATGCCCGCGTGGAAGCCGTCCAGGTCCACGTCCGCGAGCGGCTGCGCGAAGGCCTCCTTCAGCGCGGGGAAGTGGTGCGCCCAGAAGGGCCGGCCGCGGCCCACCAGGTTCTCCCACAGGCGGGACTGGGATTCGTGCAGGCCCATGGAGGGCACCGACGCCAGCGGCGTGCGCTGGTGCTCCGGGGAGAAGCCCTGCTCGTACAGGCCGTGGCCCGCCTCGTGGAGCGTGCCGAAGAGCGCCGCCTGCGGCCACGCCGCGTCCAGGCGCGTGGTGAGGCGCACGTCCTGCGCGTGCAGGCTGTTGGTGAACGGGTGGATGCTGACGTCCTGGCGGCCCGCCTCCAGGTCGAAGCCCACCGCCCCCAACAGCCGCATCGTGAAGCGCCACTGCTGGGCGGTGTCGTAGGCGCGGCCGTCCAGGAACGCCGGGAAGGGCCGCTTCAGCGCCCCCAGCGCGGCCACCATCGGGATGAGCGCGTCGCGCAGCGCGGTGAGCACCGGGGTGAGGCGCTTCACGCGCATGCCGGGCTCGAACCCTTCGAGGAGCGCGTCGTAGCGCTCGCCGTCGTGGCCCTGCGCGTCCGCCTGCTCACGCCGCAGGGCGAGCAGCGCCTCCAGCGCGGGCTGGAACCGGGCGAAGCGCTTCGTGTCGCGCGCCTCGCGCCACGCCTGGATGCCCTCGCCCTGGGCCTCCGCCAGCGCCGTCACCAGCCGGGCGGGCAGCCGCACGGCGCGGTCGCGCTCGCGGGTGAGCAGGCGCACCATGGCGCGCTCGTCGGGCGTCAGGGCCGCGGAATCCGGTCCTCCCTCCCCGGCGCGGGCCAGGGCCTCGCCCAGGCGCGGGTCCACCAGCCGCTCGTGGTGGAGGGCCTGGAGGGTGGCGAGCTGCTGGGCGCGGGCGGGGGCCGCCCTGGCGGGCAGGTACACCTCCCGGTCCCAGGAGGCCAGGTTGATGACGCCGTTCAGGTCGTTCAGCTCATGCATCCGGGAGCGCAGCCAGGAGTCCATGACTGTGTTTCTAGCGCGCTTCCAGGGTATGAGGACCGCCGCGATGGCCAACATCCTCCAATTCTTCATGGCACCCGACGACGAGGTCGCCTTCTTCCGTTTCCTGGAGCGCCACGTGCTGGAGGTCTACCCCCGGCGCGTGCCCGCGGACTGGGCGCCCTTCCGGGCCACCCCGGACAACATCCCGCGCCTGCCGGAGGAGGACCTGTACCTGGTGGCCAGCGAGATTGGCCCCGCGCTGGTGGACAAGGTGAAGCGCGGCCCGGACAAGGGCTCCTGGCGCATCGACGAGGTGCGCTCGCCCGTCATCTTCGTGGAGCGCTCGCGCCGCAACGAGGAGGGCGAGCTGCTCAGCGGGAAGATGTGGGTCGAGCTGGAGGTGACGTCCCAGACGGGCCGCCGCGACGCGGCCCCGGACAAGTTCCGCCGCCTCTACCTGGAGGTGGAGGAGTTCGTGAAGAAGACCTTCCGCCGGGGCGACCCCAAGGACTTCTTCGTCGGCCCCAAGGCCGCGCGCCTCTCCAAGGAGGGCCTGGTGCTGCGCGACTCCGCCTTCCGCGGCGGCACCGTGGTGCCGCACAAGTAGCGCTCAGGCGGCGGTGTCCCGGTCCCGCGCCGGAACCACGTCCGCCGTCACCCGCGGCCCGGGCGCCTCCCGGGCCGCCGTCCGCGCGAGCCGCGGCGCCAGCAGCAGGGCCAGCGCGAGCGGCGCGGACAGCATCGCCGCGAACTGGAAGCGCAGGTCCGGGTTCGGCGACAGCACCAGCCACGCGGCGGTGTTGGTGAGCGCGCACTGCAACGCCAGCAGCGCGCCCGGGCTTCGCTGCCGCCACAGCACCCCGCACAGCGCGGCGAGCAGCAGGTACAGCGACGGCGCGGGCTGCCACATCAGGATGCGCTGCCAGGGCTCGCCGATGGACGCCTTGAGCAGCACCTGCGTGTAGGGCCGCGCCAGCGCCGGGAACCAGGAGCGCGTCCTCCAGCCGAAGACGTTCTTGTCCACCGCGCCGCCGTCCGGCTGGAACGGACCGATGTAGAGCATCGAGTCCAGCGCCCACAGGTAGCGGGTGACGCACACCCACTGGTCGAAGAAGGCGTCCGGGTGGCTGCGCGCGAAGCGCCCCACCACGCCCGCCATCTCCAGGGCCCGGCCCTCCAGCAGCTCCGGGTGCTCGTACAGCGGCGAGCCGGGCCAGATGAGGAAGCCCACGGACTCGCAGCGGTAGCGGCGCTTCCAATCCTCCAGCGGCATCAGGGAGGTGAGCGTCTTCACGTCGTCGGGGGGCAGCGTGTCCGCGTGGAAGGCGGCGGTGCCCAACCGGTGGAGGCTCAACACCTGCGTGAGCAGCGGCGGCGAGGGCTTCACGTTGGCCGCCACGTACACCGGCCCGCGCACCAGCAGCGTCAGGCCCACGCCCAGGATGGCCAGGGTGCCCCGCTGCCTCGAACCTGGATAGCGCCACAGCGCGCTCACCATCAGCGGCAACGCCACCAGCGGACCGTTGTGCCGCAGCAGGCTGATGCACGCCACGCACAGCCCCAGCCGCGCCGCGGCCTTCACCGTGAGGCCGCCGGTGCGCTCCGCGCGGAGGATGACGAGGCCCGCCCAGAGGCACATCCAGGTGAAGGGCGCGTCCTTCCACACCGCGATGACGTTGGTGCCCAGCGCCGGGGACAGCGCGGCCCACGCCACCACGGCCCAGCGGGCCCAGCCCGGCACCTTCCAGTGCCCCAGCTCCTCCAGCAGCTTGCCCAGGAGCCCCGCGAACATCAGCACCTGGAGGGCGCTCACGGAGGCCATGGAGTCGAACGGCCCGGCGATGAGCCACAGCCACCACGTGTGGAACGGCGGGTGCCAGTTGACGAACTGGCGCGCCACCACCTGCTCCCACTGCAACAACGGATCAAACCCGATGAGCCCCGGGAAGTAGAGCAGCCACAGGCCGCCCCACGCCAGCGCGAGCGGCAGCGCGTACTTCGCCCAGCCCGCGCGGCGCCGGGCGAAGGCGGCCGCGCGCCCCGTCCCCCAGCGCGCCTCCAGCGCGAGCCAGAGCACCCACCACGTCCCCAGCACCATGACGACGTCCGCCACGTCCGGCGTCCAGAAGCCCGGCCGCGTTTCGGGGATGCGCACGTGGACGGTTCCGTCCTCGTCGGTGTGTTGCTCGAACGCGAGCGCGCCGCCCGGGTCGCCCCAGAGGACCGGCGCCCGCGCCACCCACCTCGCCTGGGACACGGTGCGGCCGGACAGCTTCTCCAGCGCGACCTCCACCGCCACCGTCCGCCTCGGCAGCGGGATGCGCAGCTCCTGCACCCCTTCCGGCAGCCCGTGGCCGTCGTACAGGGTCAGGTCGTCCTTGGAGAGACGCGACGCCTGGGGCCCATGCCCCTGGCGCTGGTAGGTCACGCTGCCCTCCAGCGGCCACCCCACCGACTCGATGCGCAGCCGCAGCTCGCTGAGCGGCCCCACCTGGTACTTGAACAGCGGCCAGAGCGCGAGCGCCACGAGCAGCGCCAACCCCAGCCAGACTCCCTGACGCGTGCGTCCCATGCCTTCCACTTCCATCGCTCAGGCGACTCCCGAGGACGCGGCTGAACCAGCGTCCACCCAATGCGTCCTCTCGGGCAGGCCCCCGTCCCCTTCCGCGCCCGCGTCCCCTTCCCTGGCCGCCCGCAGGCGGGGCGCGCAGGCCCAGGCCCAGGCGAGCGGTGCCGCCACCAGCGTGGGGAACAGGAAGCGCAGGTCCGGGTTCGGCGACAGCACGAGCCAGCCCACGGTGTTGAGGAGCGCGGCCTGGAACACGAGCAGCGGCGCCACACGCCGCTGCCGGGTCCACGTGGCCAGCAGTCCCGCGAGCAGGAGGTACAAGGACAGGGAGGGCTGCCAGAACAGCATCCGCGTCCAGGTAGCACCACCGACCGTCGTCGCGAAGAAGAACTCCTCGCGGGCCCGCTGGGCGCGGGGCAGCCACGAGCGGGTCCTGAAACCGAAGGCGTTGGGGTCCACGGTGTTTCCCTGGCCGTTGAAGGGCCCCACGTAGAGCTTCGGCTCGTAGGCCCACACATAGCGGGTGACGCACAGCGCCTGGTCCAGGAACACCCCCGGATGCCGGAGCGCGAAGCGCGCCACCACCCCGGCGAGCTCCAGCCCCCGGCCTTCCAGCCGCTCCGGCGCGGCGCCCAGCGGCGAATGGTCGAAGAGGAGCGGTCCCACCGCATGGCATACGTAGCGGGCGCGCCACGCTGGCAAGGGCATGAGGCTTTCGAGCACCCGCGCGTCCTCTTCCGAAAGGTCCGGCGACGCCGCCATCGCGCCCAGCCGGTGCAGGGTCAACACCTGCGTGAGCGTGGGCGGCGCGGGCGCCACCTTCGCCAGCGCATGGACGGGCCCGCGCACGAACAGGATGCCCCCCAGCCCCGCTGCCAGCAGCAGCCCCCGGGCCCGGCGGTCCCGCATCCGCCACAGGCCGGTGACGAGCGCGGGCACCGCCAGCAGGATGCCGTTGTGGCGCAGCAGCCCCAGGCACGCCACGCACAGGCCCAGCCGCAGCGCGCTGCCCGCCCCCGCGTCCCGCGTGCGCTCCATGCGCAGCAGCAGCGACACGGACACCAGGCACATCAGCGTGAAGGGCGTGTCCTTCCACACCGCGATGATGTTGACGCCCACCGCCGGGGACAGGCCCGCCCAGAGCACCACGCCCCAGCGCGCCCAGGCGGGGACCTTCCAGTGCCCCAGCTCCTCCAGCACCTTGCCCATCGCCGTGGCGAACAGCAGCACCTGGAAGCCGCTCGCCGCGCCCAGCGACTGGAAGGGCCAGGCGAAGGCGCCCAGCCACCACGTGTGGAACGCCGGGTGCCAGTTGGAGAACCGCCCCTGCACCAGTTGCTGCCACTGCGACAGCGGATCGAACGACACGAGGCCGGGGAAGAACGCCGCCCACCACGAGCCCCACGCCAGCGCGAGCGGCAGCGCGTACTTCGCCCAGCCCGCGCGGCGCCGGCCGAACGCGGCCACGCGCCCCCTGCCCCACCCCGCCTCCAGGACGAGCCAGAGCAGCAGCCACGCGGACACGCCGTACACCGCGTCCGCGGCGTCCAGCGCCCAGAAGCCCGGCCACAGCGCGGGCACGTGGAGCCGGACGGCGCCGTCCCCCTCGGCCTGCTGGTCGAAGGCCAGGGCCGGGGCCTCACGCAGCCCGACGGGCTCGCGCCTGGACACCCAGGAGACCTGGGTGATCCGCACCGGCACGTTCCGGAGCGTGACGTCCGCCTGCACCGCCCGGCGAGGCAGGGCGATGTGGAGCTCCTGCATGCCCGGCGGCAGGCCGTCGCCGACGTGCTGCCACAGGCTGGCCTCCTCGAGCGTCCATTGCTGGGGCGCGTGGCCTTCGCGCTGGAAGGACACGCTCCCCGTCGGCGCCCCGGGGGTCACGGGGAAGCGCACCCGCAGCTCGTTGTCGGGACCGACGTGGTACTTGAACAACGGCCACAGCCCGACCACCGCGACGAGCGCGATGGCCGCGAGCCGCCACGGATGCCGCGCTCCTCCCGACACGGGAGGGGCCGCGACGCGTGCCTCCACGCTCATGTTGCACCGCGATCCTGAAGGACGTCACCGGCCCCCCGCCGGCCAGGATGGGAACGGTCCTCCCTCGACTAGCTACCCGTGGCGATGGATGACGCCTGACGCAGCATCGGGGCTTCCGAGACAAACTTCAATTCCGGGTGCTTCTCCTCCGCGTGCTGGAGCGCCCAGTCGTCGCGGAAGAGCACCAGGGGCAACCCGTCGCGGTCCTGCACCGTCTGGCGGTTGCCCTCCCAGTCGAACGAGCGCGGGTCGAAGTTCTGCCCCACCACCCACCGGGCGTGGCTGAAGGGCAGCCGGTCCAGGGCGATGCGCGCGCCGTACTCGTGCTCCAGGCGGTACTGCAGCACTTCGAACTGGAGCGCGCCCACCACGCCGACGATGGGGTCCTTCATGCCCATGCTCAGCTGCTGGAAGATCTGCACCGTGCCCTCTTCGGAGAGCTGCTCCAGGCCCTTCTCCATCTGCTTGCGGCGCAGCGGGTCGCGCGAGCGCACCACCGCGAAGAACTCCGGGCTGAAGCGCGGGACGCCCTCGAAGTTGACCTCCGTGGAGCCCTCCGCCAGCGAGTCGCCGATGCGGTACTGCCCCGGGTCGAACAGACCGATGACGTCCCCCGGCCACGCGTCCTCGATGGACGTGCGCTCCGCGGCCAGGAACTGGCTGGGCTTCGCGAGCCGCACCTCCTTGCCCAGCCGGGAGTGGAACGCGTTCATGCCCTTGACGTAGCGGCCGCTCACCACGCGCATGAAGGCGATGCGGTCGCGGTGCGCGGGGTCCATGTTCGCCTGGATCTTGAAGACGAAGCCCGCGAACTTGGGGTTCGTCGGCTCGCGCGGGCCCTGGGTGGTGGGGCGCGGCGTGGGCGCGGGCGCCAGGTCCAGGAACGCGTCCAGGAAGGGCCGCACGCCGAAGTTCGTCATCGCGCTGCCGAAGAACATGGGCGTCAGCTGCCCCGTGTCCGACTTCTCGCGGGTGAAGGCATCCCCGCCGATGTCCAGCAGCTCGATGTCCTCGTGCAGCTTCTCCAGCTCCGCGTCGGTGAGCACCGCCTTGATCTCCGGCGCGTCGATGGACACCGAGCGCTCCGCCACTTCCGACTCGCCGTGCGAGCCCTCGGCGGAGAACAGGTGCACCACGCGCGCCTGCCGGTCGTAGACGCCCCGGAACTCCGGCCCCATGCCAATGGGCCAGTTCATCGGGTACGAGCGGATGCCCAGCACCTGCTCCAGTTCGTTCATCAGCTCCAGCGGTTCGCGGCCGTAGCGGTCCAGCTTGTTGACGAACGTGAAGATGGGGATGTTGCGCATGCGGCAGACCTTGAAGAGCTTCTTCGTCTGCGGCTCGACGCCCTTCGCCGCGTCGATGAGCATCACCGCCGCGTCCGCCGCGGAGAGCGTGCGGTAGGTGTCCTCGGAGAAGTCCTGGTGGCCCGGGGTGTCCAGCAGGTTGACCGCGTGGTCGCGGTAGCTGAACTGGAGCACCGACGACGTGACGGAGATGCCGCGCTCCTTCTCCAGCTCCATCCAGTCGCTGGTCGCGTGCCGCCGGGCCCGCTTGGCCTTGACGCTGCCTGCCAGGTGGATGGCGCCGCCGTAGAGCAGCAGCTTCTCCGTGAGGGTTGTCTTTCCCGCGTCGGGGTGGGAGATGATGGCGAAGGTCCGTCGCCGGGCGACCTCCCTCTCGAGCTCGTTGGCCATGATCCGAGGCCAACTATCACGGGCGGTCGTTCCTTGCAGCTTGCAAGCAGCGCCTGGGGGCCCGGCAGGGCACCGGCCCTCCAGGAAACCCCTCAGCGCCCACCCCGGGAGCCCCGCCATGCAACGCACCCTTCACGCCACCGGCACGCCCTGGGAGCCCCGGGTCGGCTATTCGCGGGCGGTCCGCGTGGGCCCCTTCGTCTCCGTCTCCGGCACCACCGCCACCGGCGCGGACGGCCAGCTGGTGGGTGAAGCAGACGCCTACCGGCAGGCCGCCCAGGCGCTCGCCAACATCCGCGCCGCGCTGGAGGCCGTGGGGGCCCGGCTGGAGGACGTGGTGCGTACGCGCATGTACGTCACCGACATCTCCCGCTGGGAGGAGGTGGGCCGCGCCCACGGCGAGGTGTTCGCGGCCATCCGCCCCGCCACGTCGATGGTGGAGGTGAAGGCCCTCATCGACCCGCGGATGCTGGTGGAGATCGAAGCGGACGCGGTGGTGGCGTCCGCTCCGGCCTGACGGCTCAGAACTCCGCGGTGACGTCCGTGGGCGCGTCGTCCGGCGCGCCGGGGTTGCCGGGCTCGGGCGACAGGTCATCGCCAGCGCCCGTGGGGGGCGCCACGTCGCCGCGCAGCTCCACCGCGGGGCAGTCCTGGGCGGTGCCCACGCGGCTGCCCTCCACCTCCGTGCAGGACGCCGGGCGGCTCGAGTCCGAGCACCGGAAGAGGACGCGGAAGAGCTCCTTCTCCTGGGCGTTCCAGCAGGCGGTGCCGACGTAGGCGGTGTTCGCCGCGATGTCGCCACCCCAGGCGAGGATGTCCACGCGGCCGCCGGTGCCGGGGATGTGGCGCACGGAGGAGAGCACCGTCTCCTTCGCGCTGGTGGCGGTGCCGGGCAGGTTGTACGGGCCCAGCACGCGCACGCGGGTGACGCCGGTGGCCTGGAGCTTGTGGCCCACGAAGGCGCCGGTGACGGCCGGATGCGCGGACGTGTCCGGGGTGAAGTTGGACAGGCGGTACGCCAGCGACTTGCTGCCCTGCCCGAAGTGCGCGAACGACATCATCATCTTGCCCTGGCCCGCGAAGGACGGGGCCACCGCCTTGAGGTTGTCCAGGGAGATGGCCAGCGTGCCCCGGCCGCGGTGCGCGTCGCCGTTGCGCTTGAGCGCGCCCGCGGCGACCAGCTTGTAGGCGGTGTCGTCGGTGCTGCCCAGCGGACGGGCCTCCAGCTTCCACTGGTAGCGCTGGCCCACGCCCTTGCGCACGGAGAGCTTGAACGTCGCGTTGGCGCGGTCGGCGGGGCCGTACACCAGCACGTCGCCGGGCTGCGCGTTGGCGGACCGCTTCACCAGCTCCGCGATGGGCACCAGCGCCTGCCGGAGCGCGTCGTTGAGCGCCTTCACCTGCATGCGCGCGCCCTCCAGCATCACGGCGCCCTGACCGTCGAGCGAGGCCTCCACCTGCATCAGGTCCTGCGCCACGAGCGCGGCGCCATCCTGCGCGGGCGCGTCCGCGTTGATCTCCAGCGACGTGCCCGCGAAGTCCGGCAGCGACTCCGCCGCCTCCTGATCATCCACCCCGCCGCACGCCGTCGAGAGCACCAGGGCCGCACCCACCGCCAACGTCTTGTTCCAGCGCATCGTCATTCTCCAGTTCGAAGGGTTCGCGTGACTGCCTGCTGTCCCTCCAAACCCCAGGGGTCCGAGGTGGTTGCGGGCGGGGAATTATTTCTCGCGCGGGGGCCCATGTGCGCCCGTGTCGGCCGGTGGGGTGGCCGCCCCCTCGGGGGAGGCCTACCTTCCAAGGACCATGGGCGTCGAATGGAAGAGCAACATCGACATCGCGGACGCGCTGGAGCGGGTGGCGGACCTGCTGGACACGCAGGACGCGATGCCCTTCCGGGTGGGGGCGTACCGGAAGGCCGCGGCCACGCTCGCGAGCTGGCCGGACTCCGTGGCGCGGGTGCTGGCGGAGCATGGGGAAGCGGGCTTGAGGGAGCTGCCCGGCGTGGGCAAGAGCATCGCGGCGGCGGTCGCGCAGCTGGTGCGCACGGGGCGGATGGAGCTGCTCCAGCGGCTGGAGGAGGAGGCCTCCCCCGAAGGCCTGCTCGCCAGCGTGCCCGGCATCGGACCGGAGCTGGCGAAGCGGATCCACGAGGCGCTCCACATCACCACGCTGGAGGCGCTGGAGCTGGCCGCGCACGACGGACGGCTGGAGCGGGTGGAGGGGTTCGGCCCCCGGCGCGCGGAGCAGGTGCGGGAGGTGCTGGCCGCGCGGCTGGGACGCAACCGGAGGGAGCGCGAGCGGGGGCGCCCCCACGGGCCCGAGGACGGGCCGCGTCCCTCCGTGGCGCTGCTCTTGAAGGTGGACGCGGACTACCGCCGGAGGGCGGCGGCCGGAGAGCTGCGCCGCATCGCGCCCAAGCGCTTCAACCCGTCAGGCGAGGCGTGGCTGCCGGTGATGCGCGAGCACGTGGAGGGCTGGACCCTGCGGGCCCTGTTCTCCAACACCGCGCTGGCGCACCAGCAGGAGGCCACGCATGACTGGGTGGTCATCTACTTCGACCAGGATGACGTCGAAGGCCAGCACACGGTGGTGACCTCCCACGTCGGGCCCCTGAACGGCAGGCGCGTGGTGCGCGGGCGCGAGGAGGAGTGCCTCGCCTACTACGCCCGCGAGGACGCCGCGCATGAAGCACCGCACGCGGGGGCCTGATCCGCGCGACAGGGCGGGTGAGCGTCACCCGCCCTCGCGGGAGCGTGGCTCAAGGCGCCGGTGAGTACACGTCGACGCCCACGCGCGCGCCGCCATTTCCGCTTCCGCCCGCGACCAGCACCCGGCCGGAGGGCAGCACCGACAGGGCGTGGTGTGTGTTGCGCATGGACAGGATGCCCGCCGGGGTCCACGCATTCGTCGCGGCGTCGTACACCTCCGCCGAATCCAGCACGCCCAGCCCCGAGCCCCCCTCCCCCGTCACCAACAGCACGCGGCCGGTGGGCAGCACCGTGGCATGCGGCAGGTAGCGCGGCGTGTTCAGCGAGGCCACCGTCCTCCAGGTGCCGCGAGCCACGTCGTAGAGCTCCACGGAGCGCAGCGGTCCATCCGCGCCCCAGCCCCCCGCCACCAACACCTGACTCCCATCCCCCAGCGGCATCGCGACATGGCCATAGCGCGCCACCGCCATCGGCGCCGTGGCCGTCCAGGTGCCCGTGGCCGGGTCATACACCTCCGCGCTCGCGGTGAGCGCGTCGGCCCCGGTGGAGCTCCCGCCCATCACCAGCACCCGGCCCGAAGGCAGCGGCACCGCCGCGTGATACGCGCGCGCATGCGCCATCACGCTCGTGGCGCTCCACGTGCCCGTGGACGGGTCATACACCTCCGCGCTCGCGAGCGTGGACGCGGAGCTGGAACCCGACACCCCGCCTGTCACCAGCACCTTGCCGGAGCCAGGCAACAGCGTCGCGGTGTGACGCGCCCGCGCCGCGCCCATGCTCCCCACCGGAGTCCAGGTCCCCGTGGCGGGCGCGTACACCTCCGTGGCGGACAACCAGGTGGCGGCATCCCGCTGGCCGCCGCTCACCAGCACCCGGCCGTCCCCCAGCGGCGTGGCGGAGTGCAGGAACCGCGCGGTGCTCAGGTCGGCGGCGTCCTTCCAGCTGTCCGTCGCCTCGTCGTACAGCGCGGCGCCCGCGAGCGCCGCACCCGCCGACGAGGCCCCGCCCACCACCAGCACCTCACCGGAGCCCAACCGGGTGGCGGTGAGCTGCGAGCGCGCGGTGACGAGGTTCGCGGCCGCGCGCCACGGCAGGACGGAGGGCCGGTAGCGCTCCGCGGACGCATTGCGCGCACCCGCCTGGGGCACCCCGCCCAGGACCAGCACCTCTCCGGAAGGCAGCAGCGCGGCGGCGTGGCTGATGCGGCGCGTGGCCATCTGCGCCGTCTGCGTCCATGTGCCCGAGGCCGGGTCATAGAGCGCGGCGCGGTCCAGGTACGGCTGTCCGCCGGTGGAGCCCCCGGTGAGCAACACCTGCCCGGAGGTGAGCAGCGTCGCGGTGTGGAAGACACAGAGGGTCGGCAGCGCGCCCTGGGCGGTCCAGGTGCCGGTGCCCGGGTCGTACAGCTCGGACAGGTCCGTGGCGAGGCTGCCCGCGAAGCCGCCCGACACCAGCACCTGCCCGGACAGCAGCAGCGTCGCGGTGTGCCCCGTGCGTTGGGTGAGCATGGGATTCACCGGCAGCCAGGCACCCGACGCCGGGTCGAACAGCTCCGACGACGCGAGCACGTTCCCGTTCGCGCTGTCCCGGCCGCCCGTGACGAGCACCCGGCCATCCGGCAGCAGCGTCGCGGTGTGACCCAGGCGGGCCGCGCCCATGCGGCCCGTGGCCACCCAGGCATTGCTCGCGGGCACGTAGAGGAGCGAGGTGGCCAGCGCGTTGCCAGCGCCACTGTCGCCGCCCGCCACCAGCACCCGGCCATCCGGCAGCAGCGTCGCGGTGTGCTGGGAGCGGGGCACGTCCAACCCGCTCGCGGCGGACCAGCCGTTGGTGTCCGGGTCGAACACCTCCGCCCCCGCCGAGGCGAGCACGGACGTGCCGCCGCCCACCAGCAACACCTTGCCGGAGGCCAGCAGCGTCGCGGTGTGGCGCTGGCGGCTCGTCGCCATGGCGCCCAGGCTGAACCAGCGGCTGGTGCGGGGGTCATACAGCTCCGCCGCGGACGTGCCGCCACCCGTGACGAGCACATAGCCATTGCGCAGCAACGTGGCGGTGGCGTCCACGCGCGCCGAGGCCATCGTGCCGGCGCTGCTCCACGTCGACACGTCGACGCGCGCGGTGGAGGTGGAGGGAACGAAGGGCCGCGCATCGGGCGCGCAGGCCACCGCGCACGCGAGCGCGAGCACGGCCAGCAGGCCGTGAAGACGTATCCGGTTCATCGGGGGGTAATCCTTTACTTCCTGGGGGGGCGGCTTTCGCCGCGGGGGGGCGGCCCCTTAACCCAGACGGAGGAAAGACACCACCGGTGAATTCCTCTCACTCACGCGCGGTCGTCGCCCAGGCGGGGCGCTAGGCCGTGTCTGATGGATGTGGGAGCGCCGGTTGTTGTCTCCGCAAGGAGGCAAGGCGAGATGATGCGCTACGAG